>JACPVK010000178.1 GCA_016191795.1 Gammaproteobacteria bacterium | reverse complement strand
GGGCCATGCCCGCGACCAGTATAAAAGAAAAAAGCCTAACCACAGACGACTGCACGGATGCAGGAGGTAGAGCAACGCAGGAGCAGTTGCCGAGGACACGGAGGTCACTGAGAAAAACAATCGGATATTCCTCTGTGCTCTCTGTGCTCACTGTGTCCTCTGTGGTAAATGCTTTGTTGGTAGCGTGCATGGCCCGCTCCTACAGTCTTAAGTAAGTGCCACTCTTCTCTGACCCCGATCACCTCCGTTTGTTATCACCACGGAATTTCAACACCATCGCGAAAGAATTTTCCACTGGGACCATTTGCCGGCGTATTCACCGCCCAGATAATACCGCTGATGCCTTCTGCTAATTCGCGTGTTGCATTGGGCCCGCCCATATCGGTTTTTACCCAGCCGGGGCACAGCGCCATCACCCGTATTTTATATTTGTCGTGCAACTCCTGGTGACCTTGCAGCGTGGCGACATTGAGTGCAGTTTTGGAAATGCGATACGCCATATAACCCGAGTTCATATCGGTAATGGCACCCATACCGGAACTCATGTTAACAATGCGCGGGTTTTTGCTTTTCGCCAGCAACTTATAAAACGCCTGCATGGTGCGTATGGCGCCAAGGGTATTGATATTAAATGTGTCGGCTATAACCTGGCTGGGCAGATTGGTGAATTCATAGTTTGACTCGATAATGACACCGGCATTATTCACCAGGCAATCGAGTTTGCCATAACGTTGTTCAATGATTTTTTTAGCCTGCTGCACACTCTGATCACTGGCCACATCCATCAACAGGGTGTCAATTTTCAAACCTGCTTTAGTGAAACGCTGTGCCAGTTCGTCTAGCGCCTGTTGTTTACGGGCGCTGATGATGACCTGATAACCCTGTTTAGCCAGTGCTTCTGCTGTGGCTAATCCCAGTCCACGATTCGCACCGGTGATTAAAACGATTTCGTTGTTCATATGCATCTCCTGAAGATGGATGACAATTAACTCACCCCGTGAGGGCTACTTAAGACAAGTAGGGTGGGCATGCTTTGTTGCCCACCGGTTACCGCGTGGGCAGGTGAAGCATGCCCAACCTACATGCTATTCTTTGGGAGAGTCTTTATCAGATAATTTTTTATCTGGCTTTGCGGAAGGTCTTTTACCCGTAAAATAATTCATCATGGTGGCAGAGCCCACAACTACTAATATAACCAGCGCAAAAATAATCAGAAATATTTTCATTTAACAGGCAACCTCGCTACCGGGTGAACAACTGTACCACTAACGGTCACTGATTCGCTTCATAGCCTGATGTATGATATTCAGGTGTTTGTTGTAATGGCTGCAACCGTTGCAAATCAATAAATGAAACTTCAGGCGCATACGCTCAGGTAAAGTGAGTTGACGGTCCTGACCATGTGACATCAGCCGGGTTGCCTGTTTGCAATTCATCATGTGCATACCCTACTCAAGAAAATTTTCTTCCAGACACAAGCGTAATCGCATACGCGCCCGGCTCATAATTGCCCAACAGTTGCTTTCACTGATGGTCAGCTCCTGGCAAATCTCCCGAATTTCCAGCCCAAGATGTTCTCGCATCATAAATACCCTGGCGGTATTTTGCGGCAAGTGCGTCAAACAGGCTTCGAATATAACCCAGAACTGTTCATTGGCCAGCACGGCTTCGGGATGCCCCCAGTCTGCCGGTTTGTGATCGCGGCGCCAATGGTCATGATCATCAAAAGCCTCATCCAGATCACCCAGGTCTTCTTCCAGAAATTCTTCCACCGGATGGCGACTACGTTCCCGTATCACATCAATTATTTTGTTGCGCAGTATGGCAAACACCCAGGTTTTAAGACTGGCTCGCGTATTAAAGCCGGTTGACTTTAAGGCTGCTGCGATAGCCTCGTGCACCACATCTTCTGCCAGATGCTTATCCCGCAACTGCAAGCTGGCAAAACGCAGCATCTCATTACGCAAGCAACTAATCTGTTCGGCGTCGACGCCCGGTGATGCATTGTTATCCTGTTGAATGCCTGCGCCTGCGTTCATATCCACAACTTTATAGTGAGATGACCATAAGGTAACGCGCATCTATCACTTAAGAAAGACCATGACAGAAAATACTATCAATTTGTGATTATTTGCCACGCATCCATGTCTGCACCCAGTAATCTGCCGACACGTAACGGCCAGCACCATAGAAAAACAGAACCAGCAACATTATCAGATAGGTTGCGGCAAACTCGATACCATTATTTAAAATCACCACACTGCCATGCTCGGTTAGCCAGTCGTAATTACCATGGGTCTGTAAAATCTCTTTGGCACGATCCAGACGCTCAACAGCCGCAACGGTTCTGTCGGAGGCGAACAAACTTTGTGAGCCTTCCGCAATCGCTAACCAGCCGTTCTGCCAGTGCACCGTCAACATGGCAACCACCATGGTGATAATGAGTGGAATGGAAATCCAGCGCACGGCCAAACCCAGCAGCAATAATATCGCGCCGCCTGTTTCAGTCAGGGTGGCCAGCCACGCCATGAGTGCGGGAAACGGCAAACCCAAACCCCAGTCCGGATTAGCAAACCATTCAATAGTGGAATCCATATTTGCCAGCTTGCCGGTGCCGGCCATCCAGAATATCGGCGCCAGATACAAACGTAATGCCAGTGGTGCAATAAAATCCACAGCACGTGTGGTATCCAGTAAACCCTGTATTCGGTGTAATAGCGCGATCATGCGTTATCCTTTGGTGAGTGTTTTAAAAATACTATGCCATTGTTGTAGAAGACTTAAGTTAAGTTTTTTGCAGGATGGGTGGAGCGCAGCGTAACCTATCAACAAAGTAGCAAGGATCAAGTGGCAAGTAAAAGCGATTCCTTGCTACTTCGAACTTGCTACTTGCCACCTGTTTGATGGGTTAAGCTGCGCGCCACCCACCCTGCCACGGCACTCATTTTCTTAACTTAACGGTATTGGACCTGCCGCCATATCTTGATTACCTGGCACCACCACATTTGCCTTCGGCTTTTTTATCCATACCGCCACACTTGCCATCAGCTGCCTGGGCATCCGCTTTGTTTTCCATACCACCGCACTTGCCATCAGCTGCTTTAGCGTCTGCTTTCTTTTCCATGCCACCACATTTGCCATCCGTTGCTTTAGCATCTGCTTTCTTCTCCATACCACCACACTTGCCCTGGCCGCATTTACCATCCGCAGCCGTGGCTACGGCGTAACCCTGGGACAATTCGGTCATGGCAAATGGATTAACCTGTTCAGCCATGGCAGTACCGCCCAATGCGCTCAATACCAGTGCTGCACCGGTGGCCAGGAAAAAGGATTTGATCGTGTTGTTGCGTGTCATATTAAAACTCCAAAAAATTTAGTTAGGGTGACTGGAACCAGCGTTCCCGCCAGGCTGGCCGGATAATCACTGTTCTCACAGGGGTAGTCGCAGCCGGGGTGGATTCCTGACAGATTTTTTTAAATTAATTTAAAAACACCCCATCGCAGTGGCCATAGCCCCCCTGAAGTACCTGCGAAACAGGGCTGAGTCTTCATCTCGAAGCTAGTTTGTACACATGCTGTATAAATTATGAGTCGCATTATCCTGTTGTTTATATTGACTTTATCTAATTTTCTATACAAAACATTGACAAGAATGGGTTTAAAGGCCTAGTATTTGTACAAGTCTTGTATAGGAAGTAATCCATGGCCAACGCCCCTGAGACCAACAGCCTGTTTCCCATCAGTACCGTTTCGGCACTGACTGGCGTGAATGCCATTACCTTGCGCGCCTGGGAAAGACGCTATGGCCTGATCAAACCGACCCGTACCGAATCCGGCCACCGTCTCTATACACGGCTAGACATCGAACACATCAAAACCATTCTGCAATTACTGGATGAAGGCATCAGCATCAGCCGTGTCAGTAGCGCACTGAATCAAACAACAAACGACAACACGGCCACAACGGACATAGACAATCCCTGGCAGCGCTATGCCAGTAGTTTGCATCAGGCCGTCACCACATTCGACGAAGAATTACTCGAAGAAACCTACAACGAAGCCATGTCTATGTACCCGGCCGATCTGGTCACACGCTATTTGTTAATGCCGTTATTAAACACGCTGGGTGAACGCTGGGTGAAAGAATCGGCCGGTATTGCCGAAGAACATTTTTTCAGCATTTTCATGCGTAACAAATTGGGCGCACGTTTTCATCATCGCAATTTGCACAATACCGGCCCACGCCTGGTCGCCGCCTGCCTGCCCGGTGAACAGCATGAGTTCGGATTGTTATTTTTTGCCCTGTCCGCACACAACCGTGGTTACCGTATTGTTTTGCTGGGCAGCAATATGCCATTGCTGCAATTACCGGATGTTGTTCGCCGGACCCAAAGCCATGCCATTGTCCTGTCCGGCTCCACTGAAGCGGTGAATGCCAACATTGATGAAGATCTGCAAATGCTGCAACAGCAATGCAAGGTTCCGATTTGTATCGGTGGCAGTTATGCCGTCGCGCAGCAAACCAATCTGCAAAGCCTGGGGCTCTATCCACTGGGCACGGATTTGGGTGCCGGGCTGGATGCATTGCAACAATTACTTTCACACGCCATGGCTTCCTGAATATATGAGGACACAGCAATGAACAATGTCAGCCAGCTCGCTTTTGAAATAACCGAACAGGGTTTGGTGCCCGACATGGTTATTCGTCGCGGGATTCGTCATTTACTAAAACAGCGCCTGAAAGAAATACATGCGCAGGATGTCGCCCGCATGGCCGATGACTTCAGTGCGTTTGTCACACAAATGCGACAGAAACCGGTTGCTGTGGTACCGGAAAAAGCCAATGAACAACATTATGAAGTACCTGCCGAATTTTTCATGCAGGCATTGGGTGAACACCTCAAGTACAGCTGTAGTTACTGGCCACCAGGTTTCACTCAGCTCGATGAAGCTGAACGTATGGCATTAATTGAAACCTGCGAGCATGCGCAGTTAGGTAATGGCCAGAACATACTCGAGCTGGGATGCGGCTGGGGTTCATTGAGTTTATGGATGGCCGCGGTGTATCCGGACAGCCAGATCACATCTGTTTCCAATTCTTCTTCGCAGCGCCGTTACATTGAGCAACAGGCCAGTGAACGTCAATTATCCAATTTACGCGTCATCACCTGCGACATGAACGACTTTGATATCGAAGAGCGCCAGTTTGATCGCGTTGTATCCGTTGAAATGTTTGAACACATGCGTAACTGGCAAAACCTTTATGCACGCATTGCCAGATGGTTAAAACCGGACGGCCTGTTTTTTAAACACATATTCGTCAATCGCACCACACCTTATTTATTTGAAGACAATGGTTCCAGTGACTGGATGAGCCGGCATTTTTTCTCGGGCGGCATGATGCCCAGTGATGATTTGCCACTGGCATTTCAGGATGATTTGAAATTTGTGCGGCGCTGGCGCTGGGATGGCACGCATTACGAAAAAACCGCCAATGCCTGGCTGGATAAAATGGATAAAAACCACAATACCTTATGGCCGTTGTTTATCAAAACCTACGGTCAGGATCAGGCACAGGCCTGGTGGAATCGCTGGCGCATATTCTTCATGGCGTGTGCCGAATTATTTGGTTATGACAACGGCCAGCAATGGTACGTGAGTCATTACCTGTTTGAAAAAAGAAATGCCGACTATCAGGCAGGCACCCGTGAAAAATAATCTGCTCAATATCGCCTTATTCCAGATCGGCTGGTTTGCCTGCGTACTGAGTGCGGCAGCCGGGCAACCGATTTGGGGTGCAGCCATAAGCATCATGATCATAGGCTGGCATGTATGGCGGGCATCGGCACCCTTTGCAGAATTTAAACTCATTATGCTGGCCATGTTGATTGGCCTTATCTGGGACAGTTTTCTGGTCTGGCAACACTGGCTTGATTATGAATCCGGAATATTGTTAGCCAACACCGCTCCTTACTGGATTGTTTTGATGTGGGCGTTATTTGCCACCACCTTAAATGTATCCATGCGCTGGTTAAAAGGCCGCTGGTTGTATGCCGTGTTATTCGGCGCCATCGGTGGTCCGCTGGCGTTTCTTGCAGGGCAGCGCCTGGGTGCTGTGACTTTCACCGATACCACCATTGCACTCAGCGCCTTAGTGACAGGCTGGGCGGTACTCACACCATTATTAATCGCCATTGCACAACGTTATGACGGTTACCCGCAAACGAGGGCAAACACATGAACATCACGACTTATTTATATGGCTTGACGGTTATTCTGATTATGGCCAATACAAGCTGGTTACTCAGCGTCTGGAAACGTGATGTCAGCATTGTTGATAGTTTGTGGTCGTTGATGATACTCGCTGCAGGCATTACTTATATTGCAACCGCTGATATGTTCAACACGCGTAGTGAATTAATACTCGCGCTGCTGCTAATCTGGGCACTGCGATTATCTGTTTATGTTACCTGGCGTAACTGGGGTGAAGCGGAAGATCATCGTTATCAGGAAATTCGCGAAAAATATTCCCCTCATTTCGCATTAAAAAGTCTTGGCATTATTTTTCTGTTTCAGGCGCTGCTGGCCTGGATTATTTCGCTGCCATTATGGCCTGCCTTAACCAGTACTCATACTTCACTGAATTTTATCGACCTGTTTGCCATCGCGTTGTGGTTAACCGGCATGGCATTCGAAACCATAGCTGACTGGCAACTCGCGCGCTTCAAGTCCAACCCGAATAATCATGGCCGGGTGTTGAATCATGGTTTGTGGCGATACTCGCGTCATCCCAATTATTTTGGGGAAGCCTTGATCTGGTGGAGTTTTTATTTGTTTGCCGTGTCGGCCGGTGCCTGGTGGACCCTGCCTGCCCCACTGATGATGAACTGGTTGCTGTTGAAATTTTCCGGTGTCGTTATGACCGAACAGTCCATTGTTAAACGCAGGCCGGCTTACAGGCAATACATTGAAAGCACCAATGCCTTTATTCCTGGCCCTCGTAAAGCATCGCATAAAATCGCTGACAGGACGCAAACGCCATGAACTCTTTACGCATAATGTTAACAATTCTGGCTTTCGGGATTATCAGCAATGCCAGTCTTGCCAATGAAGCCAGAAAATATGATTTTAAGGTATTGCTCGATGACAGGGAGATCGGTCATCACCGGTTTGTTGTATCGGAACATAATAATGAAACCCGGATTCTCAGCGAAGCGCGCTTTGATGTGAAGTTCTGGTTTATTACTGCCTACACCTATTTACATACCAGTCAAGAAGTCTGGCAAGGCGGTTGCCTGCAAAGTATTGAAGCGAGCACGGATGACAATGGTGATGATTTATTTGTACGCGGCGAAAGCAGTAATCAGTCGCTGAAACTGCAAACACATGATGGTGTCCAGCCTCTACATGGATGCATCAGAACCTTTGCTTACTGGAATCCATCACTGCTGGAAAACACAAAATTATTGAACGCCCAAACCGGCATACTGGAAACTGTCACATTTAAATTAATCGGCGAATCCCGTATCAGCGTTCGTGGTCAACCGGTGACGGCTCTGCATTATCAAATACTCAATCCGAAATTCAGCATTGATCTCTGGTATTCCGGTAACAGCGAATGGCTGGCGCTGGAATCAACAACCGAAAGTGGCGCACGTTTGCGTTATTTGGCACTGTGAGGCGACAAACATGTTACGAACATTCCTTAGTTATTCACTGTTATTTGGCCTGGCCGGTTGCAGCAGTTACCCGCCCATAAAAACCGTCGCCCAGCTTGATCTGCCACGTTTCATGGGTGACTGGTATGTGATCGCCAATATTCCAACCTTTATAGAAAAAACGGCGCATAACGCCATCGAAAATTACAGCCTGAATGAAGACGGCAGCATTGCCACCACTTTCACGTTTTATGACGGTGGTTTCGCAGGCGAAAAGAAAATCTATCGACCCACAGGCTTTATTACCGACACCACCAGTAATGCCATCTGGGGCATGCAATTCATCTGGCCGATTAAAGCCGATTATCGCGTGATGTATTTGAATGATGATTACACCCAGACCGCCATCGGTCGCATCAAACGCGATTATGTGTGGATTATGGCACGCACCCCCACCATACCTGACGCTGACTATCAGCAATTACTCAAAATGCTGGCGGATGAAGGCTACGACACCACATTGATCAAACCAGTGCCACAAAAATGGAACTGAACATTCAGAATAAATTGATACTGACATTACGAGGTGGTCATTTATGAAAATTGCAATTATTGGAACCGGTATCGCCGGCAACGTTGCCGCGCTGAATCTGTATGAAGAGCACGATATAACTGTATTCGAAGCCAATGACTATATCGGCGGCCATAGTCACACCCATGACATTGAGTGGGATGGCAAACAGTATACGGTGGATACGGGCTTTATTGTTTTTAACTACAAAACCTATCCGCACTTCACGCGCATGTTAAAAGACATGAATGTTGCTGTGCAACCTTCAAACATGAGTTTTAGTGTGAAGTGTGAACGTACTGGCCTGGAATATAATGGCAACACGCTCAATACAATGTTTGCGCAACGGCGAAATATTTTTAACCCGTCGTTTTACCGTATGATCAGGGATATTTTACGCTTTAATCGCGAAGCGCTGATGCTGCTGGATACACAACATGCCGAGTTGAGTCTGGGTGAATTTTTATCTCAAAATCACTATGGACCTGAATTCATCGAACAATATCTGGTGCCCATGGGGGCTGCCATCTGGTCGGCTGACCCAGAACAGATGTATGCCTTTCCGGCCGGTTTCTTTATTCGTTTTTTTCACAATCACGGCCTGCTCAGTGTCAGCGATCGACCACAATGGCATGTCATTAAAGGTGGATCACGTGAATATGTTCGCAAACTGACAGCACCTTTCGCACATCGAATCAGAACACAATCACCTGTGCAATCCATTGTCCGTCATGCCGACCATGTCAGTATCAAGGTGGCGGGTTCCGCAGTTGAAAATTTTGATCAGGTATTTATCGCCACACACAGTGACCAGGCCTTGCGCATGCTCAAGGATGCCTCCGTTGCAGAACGTGAAATTCTGGGCGCAATTCCCTATCAAAGCAACGAAGCGGTGTTACATACCGATGCCAGTGTGTTACCCAAACGACAACTGGCCTGGGCATCCTGGAACTATCACCTGCTGGCAAACGAACAACAACGCGTGCCGGTTACCTACAATATGAATATTCTGCAAGGGATTAATGCACCGGTTCAGTTTTGCGTCACGCTGAACAACAGCGCTGCGATTGATCCGGATAAGATTTTAAAACGCATTAACTACGATCATCCCATGTTTACCCCGCAGGGTATTGCAGCACAGCAACGCCAGCAGGAAATTAATGGTGTTAATCGCACCTATTTTTGTGGCGCCTACTGGCGTTACGGATTTCATGAAGATGGCGTGGTCAGCGCCTTGAATGCTATTGATCATTTTCAGGAGCGACAACATGAACAGTTGTTTTTACGAAGGGCAAGTTAGGCATCGGCGTTTTACACCAAAGCCACATGCCTTCAACTACCGGATTTTTTATGTTTATCTGGATCTGGATGAACTTGACACCGTGTTTGGCAAGCGCTGGTTCTGGTCAACTAAAAATCCGGCACTGGCAAGCTTTCGACGCGAAGATCATCTGGGTGATGCCAGCCTGTCGCTCAAAGACGCCGTAGCCGATACAGTAGAACAACAGACCGGTGTGCGTCCGCAGGGCCAGATACGCTTGCTAACGCACTTGCGTTATTTTGGCTTTGTGTTTAATCCGGTGAGTTTTTATTACTGTTTTGATACCACCGGTACAAAAGTCGAAACCATTGTTGCGGAAGTGAACAACACACCCTGGGGTGAGCAACATAACTATGTGTTACCTCAAAGCCGGAATACCGGCAGTGGAAGCCACGCACGTTATGCACTCGACAAGGCATTTCATGTTTCACCGTTTATGCCCATGGATATACATTACAACTGGGCATTGAGTGAACCCGAACAGAAATTAAGCGTACACATGGAAAACTATCACGCCAATATCAAAATATTTGATGCCACACTGGCTTTGAATAAAAAACCTGTCAACGCACAAAATTGCGCCGGCGTATTGCTGCGCTATCCATTGATGACATTAACAGTGATTACTGCCATTTACTGGCAGGCGCTTAAATTATTGTTCAAAGGAACACCGGTTTACGACCATCCAGACAAACTCGATCAGGGAGGCGCTGATTCAGCGAAAACATGATGAGCAGTGATACCAACATACTACCTCGCATTTCACCGGGCACGACACCCAAGCCACGTTTTCTCGATGGGCTGGCACGTCGCAGTTTGTTCAACCGACTGGATGCCATTCACGATGGCGAAATTATTATCATCGATGGCGATGAACAGGTCCGCTTCGGAAAAACAACTACGCTGTGTCCATTCAGTGCCACCTTACATGTAAAACATCCACGTTTTTATAGTGATGTTGCATTCGGTGGATCTATTGGCGCCGGCGAAGCCTATATGGCAGGCTACTGGAACTGCAATGATCTCGCCACGCTGGTGCGAATTATGGCCTGCAATCTGGATGTTGTGGATTTTATGGAAGGTGGACTGGCACGACTGACATCGCCCCTGCAGAAAATACTGCACTGGTTTAACCGCAATTCTCGTGAAGGCAGTCGCCGCAACATTGCGGCACATTATGATCTGGGTAATGAGTTTTACCGCTTGATGCTGGATGAAACCATGATGTACTCCAGCGCCATTTTTGCAGATGAGAATATGACTTTGCATGCAGCACAACTGAACCGGCTGGACATCATGTGCAGGAAACTCGATTTAAAACCCACGGATCACCTGCTGGAAATTGGTACCGGCTGGGGCGGACTCGCCCTGCACGCGGCACAACATTATGGCTGCTGCGTTACCACCACTACCATTTCACGCGAGCAATATGAGCTGGCATGTAACCGTATTAAGGACGCCGGCTTACAGGATAGAGTGACCGTGTTGATGGAAGATTACCGGCATCTCACCGGTCAATTTGATAAATTAATTTCCATCGAAATGATTGAAGCCATAGGCCATGAATATTACGCCACGTATTTTCGCCAGTGTGCCACGCTGCTTAAACCGCAAGGCATGATGCTGATTCAGGCCATCACCATGGCTGATCAGCGTTTCGAACAGGCCAAACGTTCGGTCGATTTCATACAGCGTTATATTTTTCCAGGCGGTTGCCTGCCATCTGTCAGTATTATGCTGGATAAAATAACCCGCCACTCGGATATGCGTTTGTATCACATGGAAGACATCGGCCCGCATTACGCAACCACTTTGCGCAAATGGCGCGATAATGTAAAAACCAATCTTTCACACATCCGGGCATTGGGTTTTTCAGACACCTTTTTACGCATGTGGGATTATTATTTGTGCTACTGCGAAGGTGGTTTTATGGAACGTAGTATCGGTACCGTACAGATGTTGCTGGTTAAACCTGAATGCAGGCGTGACCCGGTATAAAAACAGCATTAGTGACAGCCATCGTCCTGATCTGATGGAATATGTTTAACTGCAGGACCAGGACATGCCACGACCGGGTTTAAAGTAAACACCACTATATGCAACTATGGGTCAGCCTTCAGGCTGACCCACAAAAAAACTGAAAATTATGAAACCTGAGTGATCGTGGTAATTTTTTCTTCCGGCAATAAATCTGTCACCATTCTATCGTTCGAGAAAACAATCTGTCCCCGTACCCTGCATCCTTG
>JACPVK010000177.1 GCA_016191795.1 Gammaproteobacteria bacterium | reverse complement strand
TTTTTATTTTCTGCCGTCAGGGTCAATCGCGAATTTTATGGTGATGGTTCCATGCGTCAGGATGCGCCAATGAGTCCGGCCCTGCATCTGGGTGCCGATAAAATACTGGTGATCGGTGTGCGTCCCAATGACAAGGTCGCCAGGAAACGCGTTTCCACCACAGGCTATCCGTCGCTGGCACAGATTGCAGGCCATGTACTGGATAATATTTTTCTGGATGCCATGGAAGCTGATGTAGAGCGTTTGCGTCGCATCAATAATACGGTAAGCCTCATTCCGTCCCATCATTTAAAAGAAAAGGGTGTGAATTTGCGCCACGTTGATGTGCACGTGATTATGCCCAGTGAAGACCCGGGGGTGATCGCAGCCAAACACGCTCATCACATGCCGGGAGTAGTCAGCTTCTTTTTACGTGGAGCGGGCGTATATAAAAACAAGGGTAATAATTTATTGAGTTACCTGTTATTTGAAAAGCCTTATTGCCGCGAGCTGATTGCATTGGGTTACAAAGATGTGATGGCGCAGCGCGAGATTATTGCGCGGTTTCTCGGTTTGCCGGATAAAGTAGCAAGTGCCAAGTAGCAAGTAGCAAGTATTAGCTTTTGCATGCAACCTGCTATTTGAGCCTTGCTGCTTAATTTCAATAAATTTTCGCTTCGCCTTCGGGGCGTGTATTGAATAACCTGAAAGTCCAGAAATATTCTACCGGGCACAAACGCACCAGGGTTTCAATAGACTGGTTCATGATAGTGGCATCAATCAGGTCATCACCCCGGGGAAAGTTTTCCAGTGCCGGTAACACATGTACCTGATATTGATGTTTTTCATAATCGTAACAACCCATTAGCGGCAACACCTCGGCATTGCAACTTTTTGCCAGCCGGCCCAATACCGGGATCGTGGCTTTGGTATGGCCAAACAGGGGTGCAAAAATGGAACGTTCGCGCCCCAGATCTTCATCGGATAAATAAAACATGATATGACCGGCGCGTACATCCTTGATGATGGGGCGTAATCCGGCATCACGACTGTAGATGATGGTGCCGTAACGCGCGCGTCCGCGTACGATGAAGTAATTGATCAACGAATTTCGCATCAGTTTGATCGGGCCGGTCACCGGATAGCGCATCAGTATGGACGAACCCGCCGCATCCAGTCCTACGCAATGGCCGGCCATAATAATAACGGATTTGCCACGTGCCAGCGTTTGTTCGATATGCTCCTGTCCGTGCAAAATGATGCGATTTTGTAAATATTTTTTTGATCCCCACCAGACAATGCCAAGATGCAATACGCTGCGCATTTGCGCGCGAAAATGGTTATGCAAAAGCTGTTTGCGTTGTTCATCGCTTAATTCCGGCAGGCACATTTGTAAATTGATACGCGCGATGCGGCGGCGTTTGGCGTTGATATTGCGGGCCAGGTCGCCGAGTTTGCTGGCGAGCGCATCGCTCCAGGAAATTGGCAGTAAATAAAGCACAAATAAAATCCCGATGGCCAACCAGGTGCCCCAGTAGCGCGGACCGAGAAAGGCTGGCTTGAATGGATTGGGTAGGACCAGTGAGCTTTGCGGTGTTTTAGTTTCAGTCATAATGGTCAAAGTCAAAAGACTGACACAGAGACACAGAGAAAATATTTATCCAAATCATCCTCTGTGTCTCTGTGTCATATTGTTGTTTGTTTTCCTGGGTAATTATTTGTGCCAGAAGGCAGGCATTAGCAGTACCAGCAGGGTGAATATTTCAAGACGTCCCAGTAACATTGCAAAGGTGAGTACCCATTTGGCAAAATCATTGAGATGGCCGAATGTAGAGCTGACCTCACCAAGACCCGCACCCATGTTATTCAATGTGGCTGCCACGGCGGAAAATGCGGTCACCTGATCCAGCCCTGTCGCCATGAGTAGCAACATCAAAATGGCGATGACTGTGACATAGGCTGATGCAAAACCCCAGACAGCATTCATGACATCTTCTGATACAGGCGTTTTATTTATTTTTACAACCACCACTGAGCTGGGGTGTATCAGTCGCAACATTTCGCGCCCCCATTGCTTGATTAACAACAAAACACGAATGACTTTCATGCCGCCGCCGGTTGATCCGGCGCAGGCGCCAATAAAACTGGCAAATACCAGCAGTACCGCCAGAAAGCCTGGCCATGAAGCGTAGCCATCAAGTGTGGTTAGTCCGGTAGTGCTCATAATGGTGATGGCATGAAAAATGCCGCTGCGCAATGAATATTCCAGGTCGCCATGATTTATAAAAAATAATACCGCTACACAGACGGCAGCAATAAGAAATACCAGGATTGCATAGGCACGGAATTCAACGTCCGCGAAGAAAGGCATAACGCTTAGTTTTCTGAACGCCACAAAATGCAGGGCAAAGTTGATGCCGCCAAGAAAAATGAAAATAACAATAATCGCTTCAATCAGCGGGCTGTTGAAATAACCGATACTCTGGTCATGCGTGGAAAAGCCACCGAGAGAGACTGCAGTAAACGCGTGATTCACGGCATCAAACAAAGTCATGCCGGCCAGCCATAAGCTGAGTATGCAGGCAAGATTAAGAGTGAGGTAGACATACCACAAAGCCTGTGCCGTTTCAGTAATACGTGGCGTTAACTTGCTGCCTTTGACCGGCCCCGGTGCTTCGGCTTTGTAAAGCTGCATACCACCAATGCCCAACATGGGAAGAATGGCGACAGCTAAAACAACTATACCCATGCCGCCAAGAAAATGCAGAAAACTGCGATGAAATAAAATGGCATGCGGTGTGTTATCCAGGCCAGTCATGACGGTAGCGCCGGTTGTAGTCAGGGCAGAAACCGCTTCGAATACCGCATCCACCAGTTCCAGCTGCAACGGTGCATAAAGATAGAGTGGCAATGCGCCAATTGCACTACCCAGTGTCCAGAACATAACCACGACGACAAAGCCGTCACGCAATCGCAATTCGGTTTTAACATTACGTACCGGCAGCCATAACACCACGCCAGCAAGCAGGGTGCTCAGGTAGCTGATCAAAAAAACCGAGCTCGCACCTTCGGCATACCACAAATCAATCAGCAACGGCGGCACCAGCGCGATGCTGAACATCATGAGCAGAATGCCGGTTACACGTTGTATGACCGAAAAATGCATATTTAAAACTCGACTGTCAAAGCTGCGACGCGAAGGCCGCTCTTGCACATCCTGTGCTTCACGGCACTCGCACATCCTTGTGCATTGCGCGAAGACGCAAAGAAAGCTTTAAGATGGAAAAACCGGAAAACAATAAAGTGGCTATGTGTATGAGTCATTTCAGCAGCCGTAACATGACGCAAGTGTTTTTAACTTTGCGTCTTTGCGCCTTCGCGGCAATATGTTTTTTTGTTGTCATGGCGATTTAGATAAACGTTATGCCAACCTGGAACAAGCGTTCCACATCCGCAATATATCGTTTGTCGACCAGAAACATGATGACATGGTCTTCGGCCTGAATGACGGTATCGTGATGGGCAATGATGACTTGCTTGCCGCGCACAATGGCACCGATGCTGGCGCCTTCGGGCAACATAATATCCTCGATACTGCGGCCAACGACCCTGGAGGTTTTGTCATCACCATGTGCAACGGCCTCAATGGCTTCCGCGGCGCCGCGACGTAAGGAATGTACCGCCACAATGTCTCCTCTGCGCACGTGTGCCAGCAAGGCGCCGATAGTGACCTGCTGCGGGGAAATGGCGACATCAATAAATTCCTGGCTTTCTACCAGATCAACATAGGCCGGACGATTAATGATGGACATAACCTTGCCTGCGCCCAGTCGTTTGGCCAGCATGGCGGACAGAATATTGTCTTCATCGTCATTGGTAACGGTGACAAACATATCCATGGTGTCGATATTTTCTTCCAGCAATAATTCCTCGTTGGACGAATCACCATGCAGCACCACCACGTCATGCAGTACTTCAGCCAGATGCCGTGCGCGTTTGGCATTGCTTTCTATAATTTTTACCTGATGTCGACCCTGCAAACGTTCGACCAGCCGTTTGCCGATGTTGCCGCCGCCAGCGATCATGACACGTTTGTTCTTTTTATCGACACGACGTAATTCGCGGATGACATCGTGTATGTGTTCACGGGCAGCAATAAAGAACACTTCATCATCGGCTTCGACAACCGTGGTACCCATGGGGATAATGGCGCGACCACGGCGATATATGGCGGCAACTCGGGTGTCGATTTTGGGCATGTGCTGGCGAATCTGGCGCAGCTCATGGCCAACCAGCGGGCCGCCGTAATAAGCTTTAAGCCCAACCAGTACCACCTTGCCGCCGGCAAACTCCAGTACCTGCAAGGCACCGGGGTAATCAATAATGTTGGCGATATAGTTGCAAACAATTTCTTCGGGGCTGATAAGTACATCAATGGGCAAGGCATTGCCAACAAACAGCTCGGGGTGGACAAGATATTGTGCCGCACGAATACGGGCGATTTTGGTGGGCGTGTGATGTAAGGTCCAGGCCACCTGACAGGCCACCATATTGGTTTCGTCACTGTTGGTGACCGCAATCAGCATATCGGTGTCTTCAATACCGGCTTGCAGCAATATGTCCGGGTGTGCCGCGTTGCCTTGCACAGTTTGAATGTCCAGCCGATCGCGCAGCTGATTTAATGTGTCGCTGTCTGCATCAACCAGCGTGATGTCATTGGCTTCAGACGCGAGATTGGCGGCTACGGATGAGCCAACTTGCCCGGCACCTAGTATGAGTATTTTCATAAGTCACGTGTTACCACTGCTGCACGGCGCGCAGTGTACGCCTTTCAGGTTCGCGTGCAACCTTAGCGGGCTTTTTGCAATAACGCATAATAAAAACCGTCCATATTATTTTCGCCGGGCAGAATTTGCCGGCCATGAGTTCTGGCCTGCCCCCAGTCTGCCTGGATAACTTGTTCTGTTGCATCTGCCGTGGTGGCGAGAAATTCGGCTACTTGTTGTTCATTTTCGGCCTTGAGTACAGAGCAGGTGATATAGAGCAATAAGCCGCCCGGTGCCAGCATGGGCCACAGGTTTTGTAACAGCTGGCGCTGGGTGTTGGCAAGTTCTGTTATGTCGTCGGGCTGTCGCAAACTTTTAATATCGGGATGACGGCGAATGACACCGGTGGCAGAGCAGGGTGCGTCGAGCATAATGCGATCGAAATACCGGCCATCCCACCAGTCGCGTTGTGTGGCATCGCCCGCTTTAATAATAATCGCGCAGCGCGGTTGCTCCCTCTCCCCATGTGGGGAGAGCGAAGCGAGGGGGGCGGGGCCGTTGGGGAGAGGGGGTGTGTGAGCTGGCGAGAAACCCAGCCGGCGCAGATTTTCGGCAACGCGCACCAGCCGAGATTCAGATACATCCAGCGCCATTAAATTAATTTGCGGTTGCAGTGCCAGGGCATGCGCGGTTTTGCCGCCGGGTGCAGCACACGCATCCAGTACCCGTTGGCCGGGTTGTAGATCGAGCAGCGGCGCAGCCAGTTGGGCACCGGCATCCTGCACCGCAAACCAGCCAGCGTCATAGCCGGGGAGATTGGTTACATCGGTGGCCTGATGCAGGGTGACGCCATCGCCGTCCGCGTCGGCAGGTAATTCAAGTTGTTGTACAAATTCGTCAGGGGAAATTTTCTGGCGATTAACTCGCAGTGTCAGCGGTGCCTGCTGATTGTTGGCATCAAGAATGGCTGGCCACTGATCCGGCCAGTCATCACGCAAGCGCTTTATGAGCCAGATCGGGTGGGAATATCTGGCCTGCCAGTCTTTATCCGCCTGTTCCAGTAACTCGTCACGGTGGCGAATGAAATTGCGCAACACGGCGTTCACCATGCCGGCGGCCCATTCTCGATTCAGTTGTTTTACCAGCTCGACGCTGGCGTTCACGGCGGCGTGATCTGGCACGCGGGTGTCGTTTAACTGGTACAGGCCAATCAGCAAACACAGGCGCACGTCTTCATCTTTGGCTTTTAGCGGTTTTTGCAGCAGTTGTTGCAATACGGCTTCGAGGCGCCAGCGCCAGCGCAACACACCATAGACCAGCATCTGAGCAAAAGCGGCATTGCGAAAATCCAGTTCGCGCAGTGCTGGCGGCAGTGCTGTGCTCAGCGATTCGCCCTGTTCGATGACGGCGCGCAGGACGTGAATGGCTTGCAGACGGGCGTTATGGGTTTCGCTCATGTGATGTTGATACAGCCAGTAGATGACTCAGAGGCGCAGAGGCGCAGAGGGTTTTGATTCATTCTTTCTCTGTGTCTCTCTGTCTCTGTGTCAAATTTCTTTTTAGTATTGTGCGTTTTTTTATGCATGGCCGAATGTGACGCCGCTCAGGTCATGCGCATTGACAAAATCGGCCACCGCCATGGGTTTGCCACCGGGAAGCTGTATGTGCAGCAGGCGTAACACGCCGGCACCGGTGGCGACATCAATACCTTTTTTGTCGCAGTTGAGGATTTTCCCGGGCGTTTCTTCGGTGCAATAAGGCATGACCTGTGCCTGCCAGATACGCAGCATCTGTTGTTCGCCGTTAATTTGCAGCGGTGTCTGGGCCACGGGCCAGGCATTAAAAGCGCGAATCAGTCGGGCAATGTGTTCGGCATCTTTGGACCAGTCAACCAGGGCTTCGGCTTTTAGTAACTTGGTGGCGTAGCAGGCCAGTGCATCACTCTGTGGTTCGGCGTGCCATTTGCCGGCGATTAAACCGGGCAGGGTTTTCATGAGTGCCTGTGCGCCCAATGTCATGAGCTTGTCGTGCAGGCTGACGCCGGTATCTTCCGCGTTGATGGGGCAGCGTTCGATGTGTAGCATCGGGCCGGTATCGAGCCCGGCTTCCATTTGCATGATGGTGATGCCGGTTTCTTTATCACCGGCCAGTATGGCGCGCTGTATGGGTGCGGCGCCACGCCAGCGTGGTAATAGCGAGGCGTGAATATTGATGCAGCCCAGCCGCGGTGTGTCGAGCACGGATTGCGGCAGAATCAGGCCATAGGCGACCACCACCATTAAATCCGCCTGGTGGTCGATCAGTTGTTGACGGTCTGGTTCTGCCTTGAAATTAAGTGGCTGGTAAACCGGAATGTGGTGCGTCAGTGCCAGTTGTTTTACCGGGCCGGGGGTTAGTTTACGACCGCGTCCTGCGGGACGGTCAGGTTGGGTGTAAACCGCCACCACCTGATGCGGGGAATCGATCAGGGCCTGCAAGGGCGGCACTGAAAAATCCGGGGTGCCGGCAAAAATAATACGCAGCGTATCGGACATTACATAATGTCCGCTTTCTGGGCTTTTTCGAGTTTCTTTTTGATACGCTGACGTTTTAGCGGGGACAGATAATCGACGAATAGTTTGCCGTCGAGATGGTCGATTTCATGCTGGATGCAAACCGCCAGCAAATCGCCGGTTTCAATTTCGAAGCTGTTGCCGTCTCGATCCAGGGCCTGTACCTTGATATGCTCGGCACGTTCGATGGTTTCATAAAATCCGGGCACCGACAAACAGCCTTCTTCATGTTGTTCAATGCCGTTTTTGGCGAGAATGACCGGATTAATAAAACACAGAGGCTGGGTTTTTTCGGCGGAGACATCCACCACAATCACGCGTTTGGCGACATTGACCTGGGTAGCGGCCAGGCCTATGCCCGGTGCGTGGTACATGGTTTCAAACATGTCATCCACCAGTTTGCGGATGCTATCGTCTACCACGGCAACCGGTTTTGCGTGGTTGCGCAGACGTTCATCGGGATAGTGCAATATATCGAGCAATGCCATTAATTAAGATTCCTACTGGATCTACAAAGTTACTTACCAAACTTACTTCATATTATAAAGTTTATAAGCTAAACTCTTGAAAATTCTAGTTACAACACACGAGGGAAAACAACCTTGTCTACCAAAAACGATTGCGGCCTGCTTACTTTAACCTACCTGG
The DNA here is from genome assembly GCA_016191795.1 of Gammaproteobacteria bacterium. Taxonomy (GTDB): domain Bacteria; phylum Pseudomonadota; class Gammaproteobacteria; order SZUA-229; family SZUA-229; genus JACPVK01. The sequence goes on along the minus strand of JACPVK010000177.1, from coordinate 451 downwards.
TGATCGCTGCGGCACTGACATTGTCAGGCTGCTCGAGTAACCCATCGGCCTGGGCAGATCAGCAAGAAGTGCAAGAGCCTGCTGCACAGGCTCCGGATGCAGTGACCCAGCCACTTGAGCCCGTGCCGGAAGAACAGCCTGTGGCCCAGGTTGCAGCTACTGAGGTTGCGCCTCAGGCTACACATGATATAAAAATCCGTCCTGATTATCCCAGAGAATATGTTGTGAAAAAAGGTGACACCCTGTGGGGTATAGCCAGCCGCTTTCTGGAAGATCCCTGGTACTGGCCGGAAATCTGGTATCGCAACCCGCAGCTGGAGAATCCGCATCTGATTTATCCGGGCGACATGTTGTCACTGACTTATATTAATGGCCGGCCGACAGTGCAGGTTACGCGTGAAGTGGTTGAGACAGCTCCGGCCGGGGAAGATCATGTGGTGCGAACCGATAC
>JACPVK010000176.1 GCA_016191795.1 Gammaproteobacteria bacterium | reverse complement strand
GGCACCAGTGCGCGCTGATAATTTCCCAGCGACACATCCAGCCAGCCGGCGCCCAGCAAGGCACGATTGGAGAACGGGCCGTCCAGGCGTACTCGCTCCAGATATTTACGCGCCTGTAACGGCGCACTGTTATCCAGCATACGATAACCGAGCATTAAGTTTGCTTTATCGCGTAGCCCCAACACTGCAGGATCATCACTGTCAACATTTCCAACTTCGTCAAGCTCAACCAGTCCTTCCTTCTCCTGACCACTCTGTATCAGGGCGATACCGCGATTGTATGCAGCGAAGCCTTCATATTTATCGTCTTTTTTTAATTCGCTCAACAACTCTGCAGCTTCAGTAAATTTTCCTGTCGCTATATAAACCTGGGCACGTAAAAAAATTTCATCTGACCGAACGCGCTCTGGTAATTCGCCATCAATGGATTGCAATATATGCAAGGCGTTGACTGGATCGCCCTTTTGAAAAAAAATCCTGGCCAGACGGTAGGCCGCTTCATTTCGTATCGGTTTACTGACATGCCCTTCCATGATGGCACGAATGGCACGACCAGCTCGTTGATGCATGCGATAGGAAACTTCAAGATCGCCTACAGCAAATTCGGCCTGATTAATATGCAAGTGGAATGGGTCGAGAGCTCGTTCGTCTATGGCGTAGTATTGACCAAGTTCGGTGTCGAGTTTGGTGATAGCGGTATAGTAATCGTCCTGATAGGCATAAAACAGCACTTCGCCGTAGAACAAATCTTTTATCGGTTGGCGTGAATCATCATCTGCCACTGCAGCCGTAAAAAAAAGCAAACCAATTAAACCCGTGAGCCGGCGCAAACGCATGATGGAATTACCAATCCTTGAATTGAATTTCCTGAGCGCCACTCGCCGAACCGGCAATCTTGACTTCTACAAACCGGGGACCAACGTCCTTCTTTAATTTGTAGCTGCTGCTTCGTTGCAGTTCTCCACCGGATGGCGACTTGCCTGCAAAACTGACGACCAGTTCATGATCGCCGGTTTTGATATTGCCGACATAAATTTTTTGCACGCCGCCTTTTTGCAGGGCTTCGAGTTCGCGGAAGTTATACAGGTGATGCGCCACCACCGTGTTATCCAGCTTGACCTGTACCGTGTCGAGCCGAAAGGTGTCGCCTTCATTTACCGAAATAAAAATAGATACCTGGGTATTGGAGGGGAAAAGCAATTTTTCTTCCAGCCGGGAAAGCTCGGCAGTCAGATCAATCACGTCCTTTTTGATATCCTGAACCTGCTCATCCAGACCTTTGATCTGGTCCCGGCTAATATCTTCTGCCGAAGCGTTGAACGCCACCACACAGACCAGCCAAACCACTATCCATTTCATCATCGACCGCATAATCAGCACCACCAGCATTCTTGGGGAACAATAATAGAGTTGTCATGCGGAATTTGCTGCGAACAGCGTCGAAATCTGCGCATGACTGGCGGGCTGAGTATAAGCCGAAGCCGGTCAACTGTCAGCGCACAATCTTCAATCTCGACTGATCTGCCAGGCCCCAATGGGAATCCTGTAGCCAGGCCATTAGACTCCGGGCGGGCATAGGGTAGGCAATGTGATAGCCCTGGGCAGTGTCACAGCCCAGAATTTGTAGCATCTCATAAATTTCCTGATTTTCCACGCCTTCCGCCACCACTTGCAGGCCCATGTTATGAGCCAGATCGATGGTTGATCGGACGACTATGGCATCACTCTCGTCGATAATCATATCCATGATAAATGACTTGTCGATTTTCAATTCACTCACTGGCATCCGACGCAGATACTGAAGTGACGAAAACCCCATACCAAAGTCATCAATCGACAATTTCACCCCCAGATTCGACAGCTGTGTCATGGTCTCATAGGCACGGTCAGTATCCGACATAATGGCGTGCTCGGTGGTTTCCAGGTACAAACGACTGGCCGGAACATTACACTCACGCAAACAACGGGTAATAAATTCGCACAACTGCGGGTCTTTCAAATTCCACACGGACAAATTAACCGAAACCATCATATTCGCTGAAACACTCATTAAGTCGGCGATCTGGCGTATAGCGTTTTTAATAACCCACTGCGCCAGTGGCCGAATCAACCCGGTTTTCTCAGCCAATACATGAATTTCGTCAGCAGGCACCTTGCCTTGTTTTGGATGATTCCAGCGTAACAGGGCCTCAAGGGCAATCGTCTTGCCGGTTTTCATATCCACTTTGGGCTGATAATGCAACTCCAGCAAATTACCCTCTATGGCCTGTTGCAACTCATTCTTGAACGACAACTGCCAGACACTGTGTTCTTCCTGATCTTCACTGTAAAACACAAATCCCAGGTTTTTATGCTTGGCCAGGTACATGGCCACATCAGCACGCTGCAATAATGCCTGTTCGTTAGTACCGTGCTGCGGATACAGCGCCACACCGATACTGCTGCCAACACGTAAACGCTGACCATCCAGATTAAAATCCGCATCCAGACTGCGACTGATGCGATTAACGATTTCATTGGCACGATCCGCATCACTGTTAGGCAACAACACGGCAAACTCATCACCACCCAGTCGTGCCAGCACATCTTTTTTTGACAACTCGGCCATAAAGCGCGGCGCGATCTCCCGCAACACCCGGTCACCCATGTGGTGGCCCAGGGTGTCATTAATTTCCTTAAATTTATTTAAGTCGATCATCAACAGGGCAAAACTACCCTTGTCACGTTCGGCACGGCTCAGTTCGCGTATCAGGTTGCGTCTCAACAATAATCTGTTGGGCAAGCCGGTCAGATTATCGTGCAGTGCCAGATGCTCCAGCTCCAGCTGACGCAGCCGCACCTGTTCGCGCATATTATGAAAGGCTTCGATTAATTCACGTGCCTCACGGGTGTTGGCTTCAGGCAGCACCGGCGCCTCGTTGCCTTCCGCCTCCAGTTTCAATGCGTGAGCAATGCGTGATACCGGCCGCAAGATCCAGTATTCGAAGGCCAGAAATGCAATCAGCACAAACAGCACGGCCAGTAACATTCGCACCCACAGTACGTAATTGACCTGGGCGGCCACTTCCGCCATTTCCATCACATCGGCCTGTGAAGAATCGGCCAGTATGCGTTCAATCTGATCCAGCAAGGTCCAGACATTCTGGCTCAAAGGTTGCACTTTCCGGTTCATCAAACTCTCATCCATGCGCCAGTCAGGACTGGAATAGATGACCCGTGTCTGTTGATAGGTCTGGTACCAGTTACCTGCCAGTATTGTCATTTCATGTATCGCCGGGCCGGCCTGCAAACCCAGATCCTCGCGGTGTTGCAACTGGGTGATTAACTTCAGTTGATGCATCAGAGTTTTGTAATGCCGCGTGATTTCGGCATCATAAGGCGTCTTGCCATTGACTGGCTCGTGCAGGCTTAATGCCCGTGAAGCAACATACATGCGAAAGGCACCCACCAGGTCATTCCAGGTGTCCTTGATATCAAGAAACTGGTGATAGCCCTTGAGGATATGCGGCTGGTCAAGATGCGTAGACAGGTCATCAATCACCAGATCTAGCTGGGTATTAAACTGCACGCTCTGCGGTAACATCACCTTGTTAATCGGTACAAAGGCCGGAAACAGCTTTTCAGCACTTTGCCTGACATCAATTAATTGCAGTACGTATTCCCGAAATTGCCGCAGATCAGCCGTCAACAATGCCAGTTTTTCATCCAGATTATTACGGGTAAGCCAGCGTCCATTATCGATTTCCTGTACCCGATGCATGGCCGCATCAAGCTCGGACAATGCGCGCTGCGCTTCTGCTTCGTCAGAGGAGACAAGAAAAGACTGGAGGGAGTATTCCACCTGCAAAAGATTGCGTCGAACTTCGCGGTGCACATCAAGCAACTGATCACGCTGATAGGAATTACTGGCTGTATTGCTCACCGCATCGGTAATAAACACATGAGTTAGCCAGACACTGCTGATAAACATAATAGTCAGCATAGCTGCGCCCACTGCATAGCGTGCACGCATACTATCAAGACGCAAAAAAACGTAACTCATTATCTGCTTAAGCATTTTTATCCACGCATAAATAAGCAACAGCTCACATACAATGGTGAACTGAGTACCCCAATATTTGAGAAATGCACAGCTGAGCGTGTGCCGCTTTTAATCAGGTCCGTTGATAGCACAGATAGGTTAGAAAATAACTACAGCTCATTCCTGGAGCCTTATCCTGCATCGAACAACTGATTACAGGTTTTTTCATTTATGTTATGGGCAGGTATTAAACCGAATAAACATTGTATTAATCAAGGAAAAATAAATACTCACCGAAAATAAATATTTAAACGGCATAAAAAAAGGGGCCGAAGGCCCCTTTCTAACTCGTACGAATGAGTCTGATTAATGATCAGGCTTATGCGGCATCAACCGCTTTCATACTCAGACGAATACGACCCTGACGGTCGATTTCGAGAACTTTAACTTTAACTTCATCGCCTTCAGACAATTTGTCGCCAACGCTTTCCACGCGTTCTTCACAAATTTGTGAAATATGCACCAGTCCTTCCTTGCCAGGCAGAATGCGAACAAACGCGCCAAAGTCCATGATCTTGATAACAGTGCCGTTATACACGCGACCCACTTCTGCATCGGCAGTAATTTGCTCGATACGGTTTTTGGCCACTTCGGCTGCTGCAAAATCGCTGGATGCAATTTTCACATTACCATCGTCATCGATATCAATCGTGACACCGGTTTCTTCGGTGATGGATTTGATAACAACGCCACCCTTGCCGATAACATCGCGGATTTTTTCCGGATTGATTTTCATGGTGAGGTAACGCGGTGCGTAATGCGACATTTCGGTCTTGGTAGTACTCAGCACCTTGTTCATTTCACCGAGAATGTACAGGCGACCGGCTTTGGCCTGTTCCAGCGCCTTGGCCATAATCTCTTTGGTGATGCCGGTAATCTTGATATCCATTTGCAGTGCGCTGATGCCGGAAGCGGTACCCGCTACCTTGAAATCCATATCGCCCAGATGATCTTCATCACCCAGAATATCGCTCAACACAGAATATTTGTCGCCTTCTTTTACCAGACCCATGGCAATACCGGCTACCGGCGCCTTGATAGGCACACCGGCATCCATCAATGCCAGACTGGTACCACATACGGATGCCATGGAACTGGAACCATTGGATTCCGTAATTTCAGACACCACGCGAATGGAATAAGGGAAATCTTTTTCAGCGGGCATAACAGCCACCACGCCGCGTTTGGCCAAACGACCATGACCGATTTCACGACGACCCGGTGTGCCAACACGGCCAGCTTCACCGACACTGAACGGCGGAAAGTTGTAATGCAGCATGAAATGATCGCGTTTTTCGCCTTCGAGCGCGTCGATGGTTTGTGCATCGCGTGCCGTACCCAGCGTGGTCACAACCAGTGCCTGGGTTTCGCCACGGGTAAACAGGGCGGAACCGTGGGAGGTGGTCATTAACCGCGTCCTCGGGCTGATCAATTAAGTACGAGCGAAACGATGGCGCGCGGCGGAATGATCGCTCCGTAGGCGCCGGATCCGGGCTGCGTGATGTCGAGCGGCGCCCAGGCGGCCATCTCTGTCGAGACGCGCGCCAGGCAGATTTTCG
>JACPVK010000175.1 GCA_016191795.1 Gammaproteobacteria bacterium | reverse complement strand
GCTTTCCAGTACGTCAGTTCACGCCGGTTTTTGGCGGGTAACTCTTTAGGCTCCAGTGCGGCAAAGGCCTGTAATGCGAGCACATGCTGCTGCACAGTCTGTAAATCGAACACCACCTGTAAATATTGATCCAGCTGCACTTCACTGAATTTCGGTTGCTGCGCCAGATCATGCAAAATGGCAGCACCCGCATCGTATTGCCCGCTTAATATAAGAACTCGCGCTCGTCGTAAATTCCAGTCAAATGCATCCTGCCCTTTGGGTGGTTGCTGCAGTGTTTCCATTAATCGCGCCGCGGTTTGTAAATCGCCGCGCGCCAGTGCGAAGTCCACCAGTTTATAACGCAATATTGTCGGCAATGTATCGACGGCTAACGGCGTTCCGCGCAAAAACAGTGTGCGCAGAATTTCAATACCGTCGGCCTGTTTTTCCAGCAATGCGGCAAATTGTGTTATGGCCTGCTGCTGCAAGATTTTACTGCGTGCACGCAGAGCGAGTACGGCAGTCAGGGATTTGGCTTTCGCATCCACCGATGTTTCCGCCAGTGCCAGCCATGCCAGATCATCTCCCTGCAATAACTGTTGCTCATTGGCTACCTGCATACCGTACTGTTCATAAGCCGTCCACAACGCATCTGCCGTAATTTCTTTTCTGGCTTCGGGAAACGCATCAACCAGTGCCTGACGCGCAGGATTTATTAACAGCGCTTCAAGCGTGTTTATTTGCGCCGGCAAATCCAGTTCAGCGACGGCAACGCGGTAATTAACATAAACATATAAAACACGCTGATCATCTTTTAAATCCGGCCTGGCCAAATATTTTTGGGTAATTTCGCGTACCGCAGCAGGTGTCAGCATTTGCGCCTGAAATCTGGCCAGTAGCGACAAGGCCATCGCGCCGGGTTGTGACATGTGGCGAATGAGTTCATAGGCTTCCTGCGGGCGATCAACACGCATCAGCAATTGTGCCTGTAATAATTTCCAGTCAACTGCCTCGGTTGACTGAGCGGCATAATCTTCCCGATAACGACGCATGGCGCGTTCGGCATCAACAATCTGATCCTGGCCCAGATAAACATGCACCAGCTGCTGGCGCCACACAGCAATAACATCGGGTGTAGCATCAGGTTGCCAGAGGTATTGCTGCAAGGCACGCAACGCCTGCTCATATTCGCGCAATTCAATCCAGGCCTGAATACGTTGTGTCAACAACCAGTAACGATCCGCGCTGTCCATGAGGGCATGAGTGAGTAATTTATCCTGCTCATAACAACGCGTCACTATGTCCTGCCACATGCCGAGCTGATTCATGAGCTGCATCCGCTTTCTTTCCCACTGCAACCATTGCGCAACATTATCAGCACTTAAAGCTGGCTGGCTTTGTTGCAACAAACGCAATGATAAATCCGGCATTTGCAGCAGGGGCGGTTCGGCGATTTTATCGAGTACGGTTTTTTCTGTTACTGGCGGCGTGGTTGCTATTTCTGCAGCACACACCGGCCCTGCCAGCACACTCAATACAAACGCAAAAACCAATCTAGAAAACATGATGTCTCCACGCAAAATTCACAGCCATAAAAAAAGGGTGCACGAGGCACCCTTTTTATAACATGCCCCATATTTATCGGGACTGGTACGAGCTGATTAACCCAGCTTTTCCTTAATACGCGCTGCTTTACCAGACAGGTCACGCAAATAGTACAGCTTGGCACGACGCACTTTACCGCGACGTTTCAGTTCAATGCTGCTAACCAGCGGGCTGTACGTCTGGAATACACGCTCCACACCTTCGCCATTGGAAATTTTACGTACTGTAAAAGCAGAATTTAAACCGCGATTACGTTTGGCAATGACAATACCTTCAAATGCCTGTAAACGTTCACGGTCGCCTTCCTTAACTTTTACCTGTACCACGACGGTGTCACCCGGTGAAAATTCGGGTACGGCCTTGTTGCCCATCTGCTCGGCTTCGAGTTGTGCGATGATGTCAGTCATTGTTGTGCTCCACTAATCAATCTTTGTTTTGGCCTTGCCGGTATTCCACCTGGAATGCCTGCAACAACCTTTGCTGGTGTTCAGTCAGCGTTAATTTTGCCAACAGTTCAGGACGTCTTAACCATGTCCGTCCCAGCGCCTGTTGCATGCGCCATGTCGCAATATCCTGGTGATTACCGCTTAATAAAACCGGCGGAACCGTTCGGCCTTCAAATTCTTCGGGCCGGGTGTAATGCGGGCAATCCAGCAAGCCATCCATGAATGAATCCTGTGCGGCGGAATCATCATCACCCAGTACACCGGGGATCATGCGCGCTACCGCGTCGATGAGGACCAGCGCGGCCAGTTCACCGCCGCTCAATACATAGTCACCTATCGACCATTCTTCATCGATTTCCGTTTCGATGAGTCGTTCATCTATACCTTCATAACGTCCGGCAACCAGAATCAATCCGGGTTGTGTCGCCATCTGCTGTACAGCCTGCTGATCCAGTTTTTTACCCTGGGGGCTGAGGTAGATCACCTTCGCCTGGTTATTGGCCTGTTTCGCGTCGTGTATCGCATCGCGTAACGGCTGCACCTTCATCAGCATGCCCGGCCCACCACCATAAGGCCGATCATCCACCGTCCTGTGACGGTCACGGGTGTAATCCCGCGGGTTCCAGCAGGCCAGCTCAATCAACTGTTTGTTGACGGCCCGGCCCAGCACTCCGGCTTTGGCAACCTCGTTCACCATCTCGGGAAACAATGTCACCACATCAAATCGCATTCAGTTCTATCCCGGTCAAAACTCCGGATCCCAGTCGACGTTGATAACGCCCGCCTTGAGATCGACTTTTTGCACCGCATGGCCCGGTGTGTAAGGTATCAACCGTTCCCGGTCACCTTTTACCACCAGTACATCGTTAGCACCGGTTTCCATCAGGTGATCCACCACGCCCAGATTGACACCTGCGGCATTGATGACCTGCAAACCTTCCAGTTCGCGCCAGTAAAACTGGTCTTTCTTTAATTTCTTCAAGCGCTCGGCAGGTACCGCAATCACCGCGCCATTCAATAACATGGCCTGGTCTCGATCATCCACCCCGGCAAGCTTGGCGATAACCATCTTGCCCTGACGCTGACCGGCTTCCAGCTCGATTTCGCGCCATTCACCCCGGTGATGTAGCAACCAGGGGCTGTATTCAATGATGCCTTCACGGGGATCGGTCCAGGAAAAGATCTTGACCCAACCCTGTACCCCGAAGACGCCGGAGATTTTTCCCAATTCCAGCAATGACTGATTGGCTTCAGACATAGTGCCAATCCTCCGTCGGTAGCAGTACCGGCAAAATCAGCTGATTAAACAGCCGCCTTGCGAGCTTCCTTGATCAGGGTCGCAACGCGGTCAGAAGTACCGGCGCCAACGCCTACCCAGTAATCAACGCGATCGAGCTTAAGCTCAAGGCGTTTTTCGGCACCACGGGCCTGCGGGTTGAAGAAACCCAGGCGCTCAAGATGCTTGCCATCACGCGGGCAGCGCGAATCAGTGGCTACGACATGGTAAAAAGGACGCTTGTTGGTGCCGCCCCGAGTCATACGTATGGTTACCATTCTTTCAATCTCTTTAAAATTCAATATCTGCTGGAGCCAGCGGGCCCCAAGGAACGCGGGATTTTAATGACTCGCAAGTCGTACCGCAAGCTAAATTTTCACCCAAACCAAGCTGAATAGCCTGATTTGAACTAAGCACTGCTTCCAAAGAGAAGACGGGGCTATTTTCAATTCCGCCTGGAGGACAAGCCCGAAAATGAACCCTTAACAGATAAATGCCAATATATATCCCAGCCTAGCGAGCCTTCCTTGCCAGGCCAACCAAGCCCAACAAACCCGATCCAAACAACCAAAGAGCTGAAGGGACTGGAACAAATGACACATTCGAAAGTGTAGCAATACCCGTATACTGAGTACTCCCATCGATGGTTATCCATTCACCCCAATTGAGATTATATTCTTCTACTACATTTTGATGAAATCCAAACGTTTGTCCGTAACCCATATTTAAGAAATCTTCCAGCGTAAGCTGTGCTACGTCCGCTTCGCTCAAATCAGCTGAGTAATTCGAAAAATCCAGATATGTTTCTTTATTAAAATCTGCCGTGTATTTTGCTTGACTATCGTTATAGAGAAACCCGCGATCCAGATAATACATTTGGGAGGTACTGCTACTTCCATCTGAACCGTTATACGAAAGGTCTCCACCTAAGATTCCTGGATAAATCGTATTTTCATTACCGTGATAATCCAGTGTCGGCTGAATATTATTCAGCTCATTATCAAAAGGTGTTGCTCCAAAAACTAGTGGTGAAACATTTATATGAGCAGAAGTCGTATTCTGGTCGCCCCAGTTACTAACTACATCCGGATTAAAATTAGTAGAATCAAAAGTTACGGTCAGCATAAATTGTTGGGGCAGAAAACTTGAATCCTGTACCCAGGTATTATTAATACTTGTATAACGACCCGTGGCATCAACCCAGAAACTTACATTCACAGGTGTTGCAAAAATTGGAGTTGCAATAAGAATCAAGCCGGCTGATGCAATTAACTTGTCCATAATAATTTCCTTTAAAATTAACAATGAATAACAAACTTTACTTTCTAATATTTATCACATTTGCCACTACTAAAACCCCATCCCCGGCATTT
>JACPVK010000165.1 GCA_016191795.1 Gammaproteobacteria bacterium | reverse complement strand
CATATTGATAGCACATCAAACGACGCTCGGCACGGCGCGCATGCCATAGAGACTTGAGTAAGGGATGACCCAGCGCCATCAGCTCGCCAGGCAACATACGCGAAATATCGTCACTCAGATAAATGCCACGAGTCTGCCATGCACCCTGTGCAGATTCGCGCGGCGTTGAACGTGGTTGCTGATGCGGCAAACATTCCTGTTTGCCCGCGCCTGCATTTATCAGCAATCTTGATCGGATTTTTTTTATTGCGGCCAAATAGCATGTGTGGCTCCGGTATGTATGTTTCAATGTAGGAGCGGGCCATGCCCGCGACCAACGTTAAAAGAAACAGAAAACGCAAATGCGCCGTTCCTGCGCATCATGCGCTCGCGGCATTCGCACATCCCTGTGCATCACGCTAATGAACGCAAATAAAACCTTCTAATTTTTTTATTTTCATTAGCGTTCATTTGCGGACTTCCGCTTTTAATAACCCTGTCGCGGGCATGGCCCGCTCCTACACTTTATTTATTCAGATTCAGAAAAATCTTTTCGCCTTCGAGTTTTACGGCATACACACCGGAGCAACCGGAATCCGGTCCCATGGCTTCACCGTTCTCCAGGGAAATTTTCCAGTTATGCAATGGGCAGGTAACTGTTTTGCCAGACACTATGCCCTGGGATAACGGCCCGCCCTTGTGTGGACATTTGTCACGCAGTGCAAATATTTCATTTTGCGAATTGCGAAATATAGCAATGTCACCCTGCCCGGTTTGCACCACGCGTGCGCCGAGCGGTGGAATATCTTTTATCTGACCAACTTCAATCCAACTAGACATAATTCACCTGTTTATTAATGTCATCACATCAATGCATCATGTAGGTCGGCCTTCAGGCCGACGTGTCGGGCTACAGCCCGACCTACAACAGACCGCCATTTTTTACGCTATCACTTTTAATGGTTTAAATTGATCCTGGTCACGGCCTTCTGTTGAGCGCATCAACCATGGATCATCCTGCGTTTCATTTTCCTGTTGTGAGATTTTGAAACGCTCAGCCAGCTGTTTACGTTTTTCGGCGTTGTCGACAACATTCTCTTTTACATAAGACAAGCCGACGCGTTCAATCCAGGGTGCGGTGCGATCCAGATAACGCGCTTCTTCACGATACAACTGAATAAAGGCAGCGGCGTATTCCAGCACTTCCGCTTCGGTTTCAACCTTGCACAGCAAATCGGTAGCACGTACTTTTATGCCGCCGTTACCGCCAACATGCAATTCGTAACCGGAATCCACGCACACCACACCAAAATCCTTGATGGTGGCTTCGGCACAATTACGTGGGCAACCCGATGCTGCCATTTTGAATTTGTGCGGCATCCACGAGCCCCAGGTCAATTGTTCGAGTTTAATGCCTATAGCCGTTGAATCCTGGGTACCAAAACGACACCATTCTTTACCGACACAGGTTTTGACGGTACGCAAGGCCTTGCCATAAGCATGGCCGGATACCAGTCCACGGTCATTGAGCTTTTTCCAGACATCGGGCAATTCCTGTTTCTTGATGCCGTACAAACCAATACGCTGGCCACCGGTAACATGCACCGTTTCCAGTTTGTATTCATCGGCCACATCGGCAATGGCACGCAATTCGTTCGGTGTGGTCATACCACCCCACATGCGCGGAATAACAGAATAGGTTCCGTCTTTTTGAATATTGGCGTGAGCACGTTCGTTAATGAAACGTGATTGCGGATCGTCGCTGACTTCTTTAGGCCAGGTACTTAACAAATAATAATTGAGTGCCGGACGGCAGGACGAACAGCCGTCGGCATTTTTCCATTTCAGGGCAGACATCACAGCAGGAATGGACGTGAGCTTCTGTTTACGAATTGCTTCGCGTACAACTTCATGCGTGTGCTCGGTACAACCGCACATCGGTTTGGCTTCAGGCGCGGAATAATCACCGCCCAGAACCGTTTCCAGAATTTGCTCGACCAGACCGGTGCAGGATCCGCATGACGATGATGCCTTGGTATGCAGGCGCACATCTTCAAGTGTGAACAAACCTTTACTGGTAATGGCGTTGACTATCGTGCCCTTGCACACACCGTTACAGCCGCAAATTTCAGTCGCGTCAGACATATTGGCGACCACATTGCCACCGTGACCGGAATCACCCAGGTGCGCCTGACCAAACATTAATTTATCGCGAATATCCGTCACATTGGTTTGTTCGCGCATTAACTGGAAATACCAGGCACCATCGACGGTATCCCCGTAGAGCACCGAACCAATAATACGACCATCCTTCAGTACAACTTTTTTGTAAATACCACGGCCTGCATCGCGTACCACGATATCTTCACTGTGTTCATCACCGGTAAAATTGCCGGCAGAAAACAAATCGATGCCTGTCACTTTTAATTTGGTAGAGGTGACAGAACCGCGATACATGCCGATACCGTATGCCGCCAGGTGATTGGCGCATACTTTGGCCATTTCAAACAATGGCGCAACCAGACCGTAGGTTTGTCCGCGATGTTGTACACATTCGCCCACTGAATAAATTTTTGGATCATAGGTTTGCATCGTGTCATTAACGACAATGCCGCGCTCGCAATGCAAACCAATCTTTTTGGCCAGATCAATGTTCGGGCGAATACCCACAGCCATGACGACTATATCTGCCGCCAGTGTGGTGCCATCTGCAAACTTCACGCCTTCCACTTTGCCTTTACCCACTACTTCTTTGGTAGAGGCCCTCAGCATGAATTGCATGCCTTTTTCTGAGAGTGATTTTTTCAGCATGGCACCGGATACTTCATCCATCTGGCGCTCCATCAACCAGTCCATGAGATGCACCACCGTGACACTCATGCCCTGCTTCATCAAACCATTGGCCGCTTCCAGACCTAACAGACCACCACCAATCACGACGGCATGTTTCTTCGTTTGCGCCGCTTCCAGCATCAGGTCAACATCGTGAATGTCACGGAAGGTAATCACACCCGGAAGATCATGCCCTGGTATCGGAATAATGAAAGGATTGGAACCGGTAGCAATCAGCAGTCGATCATATCTGGCTGACGTACCTTTATCGGTTTTAACTATACAATTTTTACGATCTATTTCAGTGACGGTTTCACCCGTGTGCAAGGTGATATGGTTGTCGGTATACCATTGCACATCATTGAGCATGATGTCGTTAATGGTTTTTTCACCGGCCAGCACCGGAGATAACAAAATACGGTTGTAATTACCATAAGGCTCACTACCAAACACGGTGATATCGAATTTGTCCGGCGCAATCTGCAACAACTCTTCAACGGTACGCATACCTGCCATACCATTACCCACTACAACCAGTTTCTCTTTATTTGCCATGAACACTCTCCGATGGGCGCATTATGTAGGGACACATAGCAAACCATGTGCCAGTTATGAGCAGTCATCCTAACTAACTGTTTTCTAAACATTAACAGCCTGGCCACAAGCTCTTCAGGACGCTCTGAAGCAGCAGGCGTGCCTCATGGTGGTGCGTCACGCCCGATTTGTGCACACAGCCGTGCCAACACACCAGAAAGGTGCCCGGGATTCGTGCGTGCAGTGCTGGAAAACTGATTTAAAAACCGAAAATTAGATGACATCAAAATAACTATTCAACGCATCCCGGGCGATCACAGCATTAGATCAAAATGGATAACAACGGCGGCTATTGTTGGTAGATCGAATATTTTTCAGATCAACCAGTCAGCCAAAATTACAAAATGCATGATTTGTGTGCATGTCGCGTTAATTCTGTGCGCGGACAATAACGCAGCGCACAGTTACAGTGCATATATGCGCCAGAAAGCACCGTACCCACATTGCGCAATATTTCTAAATCAATGTTTTAAATCGGATTATTTCAAATGGCATTAAAGCTGCAATGGGCGTCCAGCAACTCATTACAGGAATGCATGATGTCTACCAGTCCCAAACTCAATTTTCTTTCCTTCAGCGGCAACATACGCATCCTGCATTTGTCATGGATCGCTTTTTTTATCAGCTTTATGGTGTGGTTTAATCATGCGCCATTGCTGGCCGCCATGCGTGAAAGCATGGGACTGACTGACCAGCAAATCAAAACCCTGCTGATACTCAACGTCGCACTCACCATTCCTGCGCGCATTATCATTGGCATGCTGGTAGATGCCTTTGGGCCTCGACGTATTTATTCCATGCTGTTACTGGTTTCCAGCATTTTGTGTTTTGGATTTGCACTGGCTGACACCTATGAACGCCTGGCACTGATGCGTTTCCTGCTGGGATTCGCCGGTGCCGGATTTGTGATTGGCATTCGTATGATTGGTGAATGGTTTCCTGCCAAACAAACCGGTATTGCGCAAGGCATTTATGGTGGCTGGGGTAATTTTGGTTCGGCCGGTGCTGCGGTGACATTGCCAACGCTGGCAATCATGTTCGGTGGACCGGATGGCTGGCGCTGGGCCATTGCCAGTACCGGTGTGCTGGCGCTGATTTATTCTGCCGTGTATTTCTTTTCTACAACCGATACACCAAAGGGCTCAACCTATTTCAAACCCAGGCGCAATGGCGCACTGGAAGTTTCCAGTCCGGGGGATTTCTTTTTATATCTGATCATGAATATTCCCATGTATGCCGCACTCGGTGTGCTGGCGTGGAAACTGGGGCCCGATAACATTGGTATGTTATCAGCGAATATTATTTATTTAATCTACACCCTGCTCAGCCTGCTTTATCTGTTTCAGGCTATTCGTATTTATCAAATTAACGGTCATGTATTTAAAACGGCTGTGCCGGATATCGAGCGTTATCAATTCAAACAGGTTGCCGTGCTTAATCTCGCTTACATGGTGACCTTCGGTTCGGAGCTGGCTGTGGTTTCCATGTTGCCGCTGTTTTTCATGGATACTTTTCATCTAACCGCGACCACTGCGGGACTGATCGCTTCTATATTTGCCGGGTTGAATCTGGTTATGCGTCCCGCTGGCGGCTGGATCAGTGATAAATACGGTCGCAAGCGATCACTCGCTGCGATTCTTTTTGGCGTTGCTATCGGTTATATGCTCATGAGCCTGATGAACAGCGACTGGCCGATATTGCTGGCGGTGGCCGCCACCGTGTTCTGCTCCCTGTTTGTTAACTCGGGCAACGGCGCCGTATTCGCCGTTATTCCGCTGAT
>JACPVK010000164.1 GCA_016191795.1 Gammaproteobacteria bacterium | reverse complement strand
TTTGAGTTTTTCCGGCAAATGATCCGGTATTAATTCAAAATGTAAAAACAGGTCCGGATCGTTCTTGTCCAGGAAGAATTCCATGATACGTACACTGCTTTCGATTTTAAGATTAAAAGTGCGGTCGACAAATTTGAAATGCCGCGCGCCGCGATCATAGAGTGATTGCATATTGGCCAGAAATAATTCCAGATCAAACGGTACGGCAGTTTTATCCAGTGCCGATAAACAAAACTCGCATTTAAAAGGGCAGCCGCGTGAAGCTTCAACATAAATAATGCGATGTGCTATGTCTTCATCGCTATAGAAAGCATAAGGCAGTTGAATATCGCCCAGCTCGAACGGCAATGCATGAATGATTTTGTCTGGCGACTGGTTGTCAAGTAATTGCCGGCAGGTTTCGCTGAAGGCCAGGTCACTCTGGCCAACAATCAAATGATCGGCATGACGTACTATCGATTGTTCATCGTATTCGTAGCTGACTTCAGGCCCGCCTATAATGACCACCGTTTCCGGGCGAATGGTTTTCAGTAAACGGATTACCGCTTCAGTTTGCTCCACATTCCAGATGTACACGCCAAAGCCCACAATGCGTGGTTGATGTGACAGCAGGTCTTCAACTATATCCATGGCGCGCTGGTTAATGGTGTATTCCACCCGTTGGGTGCGCGCTTGCAGTGCACCCATATTGGCTTGCAGGTAACGCAGGCCAAGGCTGCTGTGAATGTAGCGGGCGTTGAGGGTGGCAAGAATAATGTCTGGCATGGTCAAGCGTATCTACCGGTTATGTCCCTTATCCCCGAATGCTCGCAGGGATCTGACAGAGAGCGGGTTTTTATACAGGAGATCAGCCTCAAAGGCACGCGGGAATGAGAGATAGTAAAGCACGCGTTTTCTACAGTGTAGTGTTATTTAGCCAGGTCAATATAACAGTCCGGCGTACAGGCATCTGGCGAACAGGCACTATCCATCCGTATTTTGTGGGCTTGAACTGGTGCCTGCAACAATATTAACTTTGCTGGCATGACAAGAGCACATGCCCGTTGGTCCTGATATTAAATGATCCGGATTGACCGGATTTCGTTACCTGGCCATACCGGCTACAATGTGCGGGTTCTTGATAAGGGTGAACACTATGAGTGATGATTTCACACAGCGCGCCACTGAGCTGGTAGAAGCCGGCCGGTTTCTTTATCAACGCGGCATGGTGCCTGCTACCAGCGGCAATTTTTCCGCAAAACTCGATGATGGCACCCTGGCGGTGACGGTTTCAGGTCGCCACAAGGGCAAGCTGGCAGTGGCTGACATCATGCGCGTCAATGACAAAGGCGAATCACTGGATGGTCGCCGGCCGTCTGCCGAAACCCTGCTGCATGTACAAATCTACAGTCGTACCAATGCGCGCTCAGTGCTGCATCCGCATTCGGTTAATGCCACCCTGTTATCCAAGCTGACTACCGGTCATCTGGTATTGCAGGATTATGAATTGCTCAAGGCATTTCCCGGTGTCGACACCCATGAGTGTCGTGTCACCGTACCGATATTTAATAATGACCAGAATATAGGTCGTCTGGCTGATCAGGTGGATACCTATATGACAGTACAGCCCGAGCCGGTATTCGGTTATTTGATTAACGGCCACGGGTTTTATACCTGGGGCGAAAATATTGAATCGGCGTTGCGCCATGTTGAGGCGTTTGAATTTTTATTTGAATGTGAAATGCGTATACGAGGAAAGAGCAAATGAGCAAGCTGACGATTTACGACACGCAGGGTACCAGGGTTGCGCCAACTACCCAGGTCTTCAATAACATTTCCGTCGCCCTGGGCAAAGTGGGTGTGCAGTTTGAACGCTGGCATGCCACGAAATCGCTGACTGCCGATGCTGCCCAGGATGAGGTTCTGGGTGCCTATAAAGATTCTGTCGCCCGTCTTAACAAGCAATACGGGTTTCGTTCCGTAGACGTGGTGAGCCTGGGCCCGGATCACCCCAAAAAAGACGAAATGCGCCAGAAGTTTTTAAGTGAACATGCCCATGCTGATTTTGAAGTGCGTTTTTTTGTCGATGGCAGTGGTCTGTTTTATTTGCATGTTGAAGATAAGGTGTATCTGGTGTTGTGTGAAAAAGGCGATTTAATCAGCGTGCCGGCGAATGTCACCCACGGGTTTGATATGGGCAAGAACCCGAATTTTAAATGCATACGTTTTTTCACCGCAGAGAACGGCTGGGAAGCAGCTTTCACCGGCAGTGACATCGCCAAACAATTTCCATCCTATGATGATTACGTGGCGAATGCATGATTCGCGCTATTGTCACGGATATTGAAGGCACCACCTCGTCGATTTCATTTGTGCATGATGTGCTGTTTCCCTATGCACGTGAACACATACGCCAGTTCGTCTGCCGCAGTGTGCAGGATGGTGCCGCCACGCCACACATTAATGATGTACGCATGCAAACCGGCCGCATGGACATGTCCCTCGATGAAGTGGCTGATCAATTAATTCAATGGATTGATGAAGATAAAAAAATCACGCCCTTAAAAGCACTGCAAGGCATGATCTGGGAGCAGGGTTATAAAAACGCTGATTTTAAAGGTCATGTGTATGCCGATGCCGTGGCCTGTTTGAAAGCCTGGAAACAGCAGGGTATACAGCTCTATGTTTATTCATCGGGTTCCATCTACGCACAAAAATTATTATTTGGTTATTCTGATTTTGGTGACATGACGCCATTGTTTACCGGCTATATTGATACCACTACCGGTGCCAAGGGTGATGCTAAAAAAAAAAAAAAAATCGCAACTGCAATTAATCTGCCTGCTCAGGATATTTTGTTCTTATCGGATATCGAAAAAGAACTGGATGCGGCGCGTACTGCCGGTATGAAAACCGTATGGCTGGTGCGAAAAGGGAAGGTGGCTGCCACAGCGACCCATCCCCAGGTAAATAGTTTTAACGATATCAATATTGCGAACATGTAATCATGCAAGGCATACCGCTCGACAGTGAAACAAAAGTAGTGCAAGTCCATTATGCAGTGGTATACGCACCACGCCGTTCGCGCGGCCGCTTTGCAGAAACCTGCGTCACTATCGTTATAGATGAGCAAACAGCGCAGGAACAATCGGACCCCGACAAGCATTTATTTGCCGCAAAAGTCATTGGTCCATCGGTTTCGTCTGAAAGTCAGCGTATTTATTATCTTGATGACTGGTTGTGATTCAAAGAACAGGAAAACGCAAATGCGCCGCTCCTGCGCGTCATGCGCTCGCGGCATTCGCGCATCCATGAGCATCACGCAAATGAACGCAAATAATATTTGATGGTTGTGTTTTTTGTGGGTCGGCCTTCAGGCCGACGCTTTTTCTCAATACCAATACAAAAGTGTCAACGCCGGATAAACTCTGATTCATACCCAACCCCTGAACAATAAAAAATTATAATGAAATCACCCTTTACTTCAATAGAATTATTTCGTCGTGAATTTAACGCCGGTTTGCATGTCCTGGCCGAAGAAGGCAGTTTCGGCACGTTTATTTTGGCCTGCGCCAACGCAACCGGCGATGCATCTTTATTAAATGACATTCGTCCCTTGCTTGAAAAACAGTATCAGGATTTGTATGAGGCCTGCCGAAAAGCATTTTTGAAAGGTCGTAGTGTGGATGTGGTCGATGAAGATTTGCTGGTTTTTTTAAAATTGCATACCATGGGTTTTGAAGAAATACGTCTGGGTGAATCACGCAAGGAAGATATCTGGAAAATCCAGTTCAATCATCTGCGTTCATTTCGACCCAGGCGCATTGCCCAGTTTGTCCATACCGGCTTAATGTCAGAACCGTTCAATGAAGATGCCTTTAATTTCAATAAAAGCTTTATGGCACGTGAATGTTTCTGGCAGGGTAATTTACTCGGCAGGCAAGTGGACCTGTTCTATAACAAATACCCCTTCACCGACCTGCATGGATTGCTGGTGCTTGATCGGCTGGCCAATCATGCGCAATTACTGGATATCGCCGATCACCGGTATGTATTTGAATTAGGCCATGCACTGGGAAATAATTTTCCAGGCGTCGGTTTTGGTTACAACAGTTACGGTGCCTATGCCTCGGTCAATCATTTGCATTTCCAGATGTTTGTTGATGCAGAAGGTTTGCCGGTAACTCACGCCTGCTGGCTGCACAATGGCGGAGATAAATCTTATCCCGCAAACGTACAGGTATTTGATTCGGTAGCTGACTCATGGAAATTTATCAGCGATCTACATGCAGCAGCTCAACCCTATAACGCTTTATATTTACCAGGTAAGGTATATGTCTTTCCAAGAAAAACCCAGGGTACGGTAGACGTACCGTCCTGGAGTAGCGGGTTTACCTGGTATGAAATGGCGGGCGGGTTTGTAATGTTTAATCGTGATGAATACAAAAGCCTGAAGGTGGAAAATATTGAAGGTTATTTGCAGTTGTTGAGGGTTGAGTAAATTGGGGATGGTTTTAGTATTGGTTGGGTTTCTGCCGGGATTGGTCATTAACAGAAGATAAATAGACGGTGCGCCAAGTTCGACTCCACCACTAAACCGACGTTCGCCTGGTTAGGGTGAATGAGAATTCATAGCCATGAGCAGTCGTTCAGGATTCGCTAATACACTATTCCCATTAACGGACATTGTCTGATTTTTATATGGAAAAAGCGGGGCCGCCTTTCCCGATTTCAATATCCAACGGTTTTACTGGTAACTTTATGATTAAACTGGTAAAAATGGCGATATTACTAATCAGCCCAAAAAGTAATAGGCGGACTGATCGGGTCCGCTTTATTACACTGTTAGGGCTTTAGCTATGCGAGCGTCGATCATTGGCTTAGCGATAACAATTGCTTTTGCGCTAATCTCTCAAAGTTTGTCTTATGTAGGAATGTGGCTCGAATTGAATTCATCATGGCCTGGCTATTGGTTATCATTGCTTTTTAGTTTTCCTGGTTGGCCAGCAGTGTATTTTCTTGATAACAACACATTGTTAGTGAAAATATTAATTTTGTTTGGCGTTGAGGGCGGTGCCTCTGGTGTATTTCTTGCAATATGGAGCGTAGCTTTTATAGTTTGGTGGAGTGTTATAAGTTTGACCATCTATTTCTGGCCGAACGTGCGAGCCCTAACCCGTCGTTCAAGAGGGACTGCCGAAAAGCGCGGCAGCCCCTTAACTTAACTATATGTAGCAAGAGAGAACTTACCTTGCATGTAGTAATCGACCTCCAAAAAATTAAAGACTGGGAGAGCTTCCACGAAGTATTTGCCGAAGCTATGGGATTCCCTGGGTTCTACGGCGAAAACATGAATGCGTGGATAGACTGTATGTCCTACATAAATGAACCAGAAGCCGGAATGTCCTGCATCACTGTCAAATCTGGCGAAATACTCGAACTAGAATTAAGAGGTATGCGTCAGTTTGGAGAGCAGTTTCCCGAAATATTGTGCGAACTGGTTTTGTGTTCGGGTTTCGTTAATGAGCGTTTCATCAGATCCAGCTCAAACACTCGAATATCATTAATTGCAACATAACAAGCGACTGTGGCGTCAACCCCAATACTTTATTACACTGTTAGGGCTTGAAGAAGGGAGATGCTGTGCTCGAAACATTTGCACCAAAAGACATTGAAGGCTTGAGCAAGCTCGCTGGCTTACTGGCAATTCCTTTTTTCGCCGCCGCTGTCTACGTCGATTTCGGGCTTTGGGTTCTTGAGCGCGATCCACAACTTTCTTGGCTTGCCACTTCGAGTCTCGCTTGGTTAAGCATCCCCGCAAAAGTAGTTGCGTTTTTTCTTGGTGTTTTCGGCGTGGCAATCCTTTTCGAGCTTGTTCGCTTGGCCTTTTCCAATTTTCCGCGTTTCTATTTCTTTGTTGGTTTTAGCCTGTTGGCTTTTGGTGTTCTTGGTTTGGGCGGGTTATTGCCACAGGCCACACCAACTGGTCTCAATGTTTTCTGGCATCTTGGTTGTTTGTGTTGGGGGCTGGACATATTTGGAGTGCATCGTGAAATCGATCCCTAACATGGCGTTCGAGAGGGACGCGCTAAAATCAGCGCGCCCCTCAACTTTACGTTAAAGCGCATGAATGAACCTGCACTTCACGAAGACCCGACCAGGACGACCCCTATAGGTGTGTTGCGTTATGCATCGGAGTACTTGGAGGCTGCTCTCGCAGCGGATGACAAAATGGGCTCGAAAGCAGGCTACGAAATTGTTGCTCCCATACCCGTATTGTTTCTTGTCGGGCAGTCTATTGAGCTCTCGCTAAAAGCCTTCTTGCTGTCGGAAGGTGTTAGCCTGCGGAAGCTTCGATACAAGTATGGTCATGAGCTTCATCGTTCATTGAGAAAGGCAAAAGAACTTGGCCTTTTCAACTTGGTCGAGCTTTCGGCAGAAGAACAGTCCGTTATCGAGTTGCTAGACCAACTCTATTCGTCCAAACAATTGCAGTACATTGTTACAGGATCGAAAACCTTTCCGTCATTTGGTCCGCTGGAAAAGGCGGCCTTAAGACTCTGTCATGCAGTTGGAGGCAAGGTTGGCTATCAGCCAAGGAACATACCAAATGCGCTTTAACAACTGGATCGTGCGGACGCCGGGGATAGCGCGCCATGTTTCCTGATACTTCAGTGGCCGGCGCCGCACAGCCAGGCCGTTAGCGCGTAAAATGAATAGATACTCATTTGCAAAACAAGTACTAGAAATGTGGGGTATACAGGTCGAAGATATACCCGAGTCAACTGAACAAGAGAGTGACTTCCTTGCGTATTTTGACTCATGCACTGTTTTAATTGAGGAAAAAACGAAATTAGATAATCCCGAAGATCTCTCTGAAAGACATAAAGTACTATCTAGTGGTCAGGTTCACGGCACCAATATTCCGCTACATTCCAACAATCGCATTTCTGGCATTATTGGTAAGGCCGCAAGCCAATTAGTGTCATCTTCAAAATATAATCATGATTTACGAATAATCTGGTTTACAGGAACAGGAGTGAATCATGAAGCTCAATATGAGCAGTTCATTTCTACAATTTACGGCTCAACAAAAATTATCGAAATGAACAACAACTCCTTAACGGATTGTTATTTTTTCAGAAACAGCGCATTCTTTCGCTATGCTGACACTATTGACGGTGCAGTCGCCGCTCATTCGAACGGCGAAGATATAACACTTAAATTGTGCTTGAACCCTCTTTCAATAAATTATAAGGCTATAAAATCCTCATCGTTAGCCACTAAATTCGACACGGCGGTAACTGACCCTCTTGAACTAGAATCCAGTGGTGATGCATATATAGTTGATGGCGATATAGACAGAAAAGACCAACAAGCCGTGTTTAATTATTTACAGTCCAAATATAATACTGAGCCATTAAATAACATGGACTTCAAATATGCGTCAGCAACAATTCTGGTGCCAAATCATGAGCGCTAACAAGAAAATAAACATTGACTGCCTAGAGCTACGGCCTAAAAATCAGGCCTACACTCTAGGCAGCAAGTTATTAATGTGTTATGTGCCATTTTACTACGTTCAAGGATAGGGAAATTGGATGATTGAGCAGAAGAAAGTCGAGGAACTACTTCGACTGAAAGCCGGAACACTGTTTCATCGGGAAGGACAAGAATTAGAGTTCAAGGAACAATTTAGTTTGGCGGCTTTGGCAGATTACTTCAGAGATTTTGCCGCGTTCGCAAACAATCGTGGCGGCTATCTTATCTATGGTGTTGCGGATGCGCCGAGAACTCTTGTAGGAATGTCGGAGAAATCAATTGAACAATTCGAGAAACTCGATCCGGAGAAGATAACCGGATTTATACTTCAAATATTCTCGTCGGATATTGGTTGGGAATCGGCAATTATCGAAGTATCAGACATGCAGTTTGGTGTTTTTAAAATATACGAAGCAAGTACGAAGCCGATAATCGCAAAGAAGGATGAAGGCAAAGACCAGATAATAAAAAACGGAGAGATCTATTATCGCTATGGAGGAAGAACCCAAAAAATACAATTTGCCGAGCTAGAGAGCCTGATAAATAAACGGATTAAACAAAATAACGATCAATGGCTTGATCTCATGGCAAAGATTGGGCGTGCAGGCCCAAGCAATGCAGCAATACTCGACACTGAGAAATCCTTAATTGAGAAAGATAACTCAAAAATACTTGTGCTGGACGAAGATTTGGCAAAAAAGCTGAAATTCATCAAAGAGGGTTCGTTCGTAGAAAAATCTGGAGCTGCGACATTGAAGCTGGTGGGAGATGTTGTGCCGATCGAGAAAGTTGAGGTCATTAAGAAGGTAAAAGAAGACTTGATCAAAGAATATCCGCTGACGGCGCGAGAGTTGGATGCGGAGGTACGGAAAAAGGTGCCAAGCGCAAAGCAAAATGATGTTTGGCGAATAATCCGAGAAACTGGCCTCAAGAATAACCTGGACTACTCGTCATATGTCTTTTCTAGCAGAAAGCAAAAGGATGCCTTCGAGAAAGAGGGCAAGTTGTCTAATGCAACGCCAAGCATATTCAAAGAAGGCGCAATTGATTTCATATGCCAGGTATTACGAGGCGAATAAGATCAGCACATAACACAAAAAAATAGGTACCGGAGAGCAATTATTTCTAATATTAGAGACAATTGCTCTCTGGTACCTAATATGTAGAAGTTTAGACTTTATCTGACACCCGACTTGAAAAGTTCGGGGTTACCGGGTTTGATGGAAGTGCGAACCATCATCAAACCTTTTAGGAGTAACCCCGAATGAATGTTGTAAATCAACCTATAGTAAAACACAAGCTTGGCTTATTGAACCTGGCAGAAGAGCTGGGCAATGTCTCACAAGCCTGCAAGATCATGGGCGTATCACGCGATACCTTCTATCGTTATCACGAAGCCAAAACACAAGGTGGCGTGGAAGCGTTGTTACAGAAAGATCGACGCAAGCCCAATTTAAAGAACCGTGTTGATGAAGTCGTTGAA
>JACPVK010000163.1 GCA_016191795.1 Gammaproteobacteria bacterium | reverse complement strand
CCTGGATTAGTAGGATGAGCTATCGCTACCGCAATCAAAGCTTCTTTCGCTTCCAGCAATATCCTGTTTACATCTGCCTCGCGCTGCAAGCGATCTGAATTGCGTGAGTTTTTACCAATCATAAATAATGCAGCGGTCAGCATTAATACCACAGCTAAAACCAGCAACGCTGCACCGCGTTGTTTTCGTACCGAAATTTTGTAATCGAATTTGCTCATGGTTTTGGTAGAGCCACTTCAGGTTTAGTCTGTATCGGTTTAGGTTCTACTTTAGAGATTATTTCAGTTTGCACATCCGGCACCGGTTCGTCAGTACCTTTTGTCACGGGTGCGGTTACTTTTGTCTTGTAACGCTCCACCACCTTGCCATCTTCCTGTTGCCACACCTGGCCGGGTTTGAGGCGTATGGTTTGTCCGCCGATAGAAACATTGGCACCGCTCAGGGCTTTGGGTTGACCATTAACACGAATATTTTCGTCGATGGTGTTGCTGTTTAGCGTACTCTGGCCGTTGATCCAGGCGACGTTACCGCCTTTTTCGCGTTGCATGATGCCCTGCATTTCGACATTGACAGGTGCGACGCTAACGCTGTTACTGGTGGTAGATTCAATGCTTTCACCTGAACTCATGCGGCGGCGTTGGGCGTCGAGCTGGGCGCGCTCAAAGCGGGTGGTGAACATGCGGTCGAGTTCGCGGATGTCGGGTTGGATTGAGTCAGCGAATGAAAGTGGTGCAATAAAAGAAAGTATAAGTCCGCAAATGAACGCAAATGAACGCAAATAATTTATTGTTGTGGGTAGTGTTTCAGCTTCTGGCGCTGTGCATCCACCAATATCTAATGGTGTATTCGTTTCATTAATCCGTTGTAATACTCTATTCCATAAAGTTTCTACGTCATTTAATTTGCGTTCATTTGCGTTCATTTGCGGATTCATATGTCTTCACTCCCTGCGTCATCAGACAACATGGAGTCTTCTGGCGTAATTGGCTCGCCATTTTCATCGTACTGTATTTCAACGACTTCACCCATGGTGAACCAGTTGAGTTCGCAGCTACCTGTCAGGCTGTTATTTAGTGCGTCAATTGATTTGTCTCTGGCTTCCTGTTTTAGCGTGCAGTTGCTAATCCCGTAGAGGCCGTCGGCACGGTTGTCTAGATCGTCGAATAAATTAAATAAATCACCTTCGTGTAGCAAGTTCATATCGAGGCGCATTTTACTGACGTAGACGGCCACGTTATTTATATCATCGGGCAGTGTTGCGGGCATGCGTTGGTCGAGACTAAATTTTACCGAAGGTATGATATGGCGTTTGCTTGAAGCCTGGATGGTTTCGATCCAGTCGATTCGTTGTTCGTCACCCAGTACATGCCGTTTATTCAAAGTAGTAAAGCGTTGCTGATAGAGTGCGAGCATGATTTTCTGGTCGTTAGCAACCCGGTATTTCATGGTGGCTTGCTGAAGTTGTTTGTTGCCTTGCTGCCATTGCGCGGATGTTTGCAAATTTAAATATAACAGCGTGCCGATGAGTAGCAGCGCAAACACCAGGGCGGCCAGGAAAAAATGTACTTCGCGTTTTAGTCTTTGCCAGTCGATCATGCGGCAGGGCCTCTCATGTTGACTGATAAAATAAAGGTCCCGGAATCTGGTGCATTCTCTGTCCTGGCCGAGCTACCGGTCTCCAGGGATAAGCGTCCAATCGACCGCGTATCAACCGGTAATTTTTTTATCTGAACATTCTGGATTTTTTTGTCTGATCGTAACTGTTCTGCCAGTTGATTAATTTGATTGACGGCATCACGTATATTGTCGGCGGTAACTAATACGTTTCCTTTTATAGAGGCCTGGTGTTGCAGCACGGGTTGCAGGTGTTTTGTAACCGATTCGTTGATCTCGCCATTTTCATCGGCAACAGCGGCAGCATTCCAGGTGATTTCTGTCACATGCAGGAGTTCAAACTGTCGTCCGCTCAGAATGCTGCTGATATGCACCATGAATTGTTGTGGTGATATTTGTTTGTTGGACTCAATGCGTTCTGCCAGATCAACACTGGCTTTCATTAATCCGGTTTTGGCGAGTATGGGTTCGAGTTTTTGTAATTGGCTTTGGTACTGTTGATTGATATCAGCCGTCTGGAGACCAAACTCACGGATTTCGGTTTGCATACGTCCGGTATCAAAATATAACCAGGTGGCCAGCAGTATGCTGCCGATTGTCAGGGCAACCGACGAGCCGAGCAGGGTCTTGCCCATGAGATATCGATTATAAATCGCAAAATCCGGTGTGCCGCCATAATGTCCGCGAGTAAATCGGTCATCGATGCATATTTGCGCAAAAATTCCGTTGCCGTAAGGGCCGGCTACACCTTGAGTGGCAACCTTTTTTTCCACATCGCGCGTACGATGTATGGTGATGTTACGTAAATGCGCACTGACGCAGGAGGCGCTGACGGAATCGAAATATTCATCCGGGGTAATGATATGAATATTCAGCGTTTCATCGAATGCAATGCTGCGCTTGTTGGCGAGAAAGCGCGCTGTCTGTTCAATCTGATCGGAAATAAAATGGCCATAATTGGTGCCGTCAAGATTGATGGTGGTGGAGCGGCTGGATACCAGTTTGCCGTTTTTAAAATGCGTCAAACGAATATTGGATGAAACCTGTTGCGAAATTAAAAACACATTGCCGGATTTGGCATGCAGCCGCGGTAATATTTTCGTGCTTAATATGGGCAAAGACCAGATGCCGCGTATCGGCACATCGGCTTCGGCCAGTTGGCTCAACCAGGGCCGCAACATCTCCGGGTTGGTGAGCGCGGCAAGTAATACCCGGTCATCGCGCCGCCCGGAGGTTTCGCGGTCATGAAACTGGTGCCAGACATAACGCCCCGAGCTGCGAAAATAACGCTCGATTTGTCGTTTTACCAGCGCCAGGCGATCGGAGCCGTAGACATGCGGAATGGATTCAATGCGAAAATCTTCTTCTATCACATCCACCAGCACACTGCTGGGTACCGGCGGCGTTTTTTTCAGATAGTGAGCAAATTCCTCGCGCCCGGTATCGGT
>JACPVK010000162.1 GCA_016191795.1 Gammaproteobacteria bacterium | reverse complement strand
GTCTCAAGTAGCAAGTAGCAAGTTAAAGCTTTTCCTTGCTACCTGTAACTTGCTACTTGCTACTGTTTTCATGACAAGCCCAGTTTCTTTTCCAGATAATGGATATTGGCGCCACCGGCCTGAAAATGGGTGTCATCCATAATGTCCATTTGCAAAGCCACGTTGGTACGAATGCCTTCGATAAAGACTTCGCTCAGGGCACCGCGCATACGCGCAATGGCGGAAGCTCGGCTATCACCATGCGCAATGATTTTGCCAATCATGGAATCATAATTAGGTGGCACGGTATAACCGGCGTAGATATGTGATTCAACACGAATACCGGGGCCGCCAGGTGGATGATAGGCGGTAATTTTGCCGGGGCATGGCATGAAGGTACGTGAATCTTCGGCGTTGATACGGCATTCGATGGCATGGCCGGTAAACTTGATATTTTCCTGTTTCAGACGCAGCGGTACACCGGAGGCGATATAGATTTGCTCTTTCACAATATCCACACCGGTTACCATTTCCGTCACCGGATGCTCAACCTGTACACGCGTATTCATTTCGATGAAATAAAACTCACCATTCTCATACAAAAATTCAAACGTACCGGCGCCGCGATAACCCATCTTGATACAGGCTTCCACGCAACGGCCACCAATACGTGCACGTTGCTCTGGTGTAATACCCGGTGCAGGCGCTTCTTCCACAACTTTCTGGTGACGACGCTGCATGGAGCAATCACGTTCACCCAGGTGCACAGCCTGACCCTGACCATCGGATAACACCTGAATTTCCACATGCCGCGGATGCTCCAGGAATTTTTCCATGTACACATTACTATTACCGAATGCAGCACCGGCTTCTGCTTTGGTCATGGCGATGGAATTGAGCAAAGTGGCTTCGGCATGCACCACACGCATCCCGCGGCCACCACCACCACCTGCGGCCTTGATGATGACCGGATAACCAATTTTTTTGGCCATTTCGATATTCTGGTTGTCATCTTCTCCCAGGGCTCCATCGGAACCGGGCACAGTTGGCACCCCGGCTTCTTTCATGGCGGTGATAGCCGCCACCTTGTCACCCATGGTGCGAATGGAATCGGGACGCGGGCCTATAAAAATAAAGCCGCTGTCTTCAACACGCTCTGCAAAATCGGCATTTTCTGACAAAAATCCGTAGCCAGGATGGATAGCATCGGCATCCGTCACTTCCGCGGCGCTGATGATGGCAGGTATATTCAGATAACTCTGGGCAGAAGGCGGCGGACCTATGCAGACTGATTCGTCAGCCAGGCGCACGTGTTTCAGGTCACGGTCGGCCGTGGAATGCACGGCCACGGTTTTGACGCCCAGCTCGCGGCAGGCGCGCAATATACGCAAGGCAATTTCACCCCGGTTGGCAATCACAATTTTATTAATCATCGGAGTACCGTAAATTATTCAAGAACAAACAATGGCTGACCAAATTCAACTGGCTGGCCATTTTCTACCAGTATCGCCTTCACCACGCCGGACTTGTCGGCCTCGATCTGGTTAAGGATTTTCATGGCTTCGATAATGCACAGGGTTTCACCTTCCTTGACATGTTTGCCAACATCCGCGAATGGTGCAGAACCAGGTGAAGCCGAGCGGAAAAAAGTACCAACCATAGGTGAAGTAATTTTGTGTCCGCTAATTTCATCCCTGGCAGCCGGGGATGCAGCGGGTGCAGCGGGCGCTGCGGCTGGCTGTTGTGGCTGTGCCATCATTTGCATGGGCATTTGTGCATAACTCATGGCCTGCATATTGGCCTGGCTGCCGAAACGGCTGATACGTACGGTTTCTTCACCTTCCTTGATTTCGATTTCGGCAACGCCAGTTTCGTCAAGTAAATCAATGAGTTTTTTAATTTTGCGTATATCCATCGGATTACACCTTTTTTTGCTGTGCAGTTAATTGTCCGATTACGGCTCGCAGCGCCAGCTCGTAGCCTATCGGGCCAAGCCCTGATATCACACCTTTAGCGATATCAGAGAAATAGGAGTGTTTCCTGAATTCCTCACGCGCATGCACATTGGACAGATGCAGCTCGATGAAGGGAATTTTTACAGCGCTCATGGCATCTCGAAGTGCCACGCTGGTATGAGTAAAAGCGGCGGGGTTGATGATGATATATGCAGTGCCGTCCGTTTGCGCTGCATGGATACGCTCCACCAGCTCATATTCACGATTGCTTTGCAGATGTTCGAGCTGATGCCCGGCTGCCGCAGCCAGCTGTTGAAGCCCCGAGACGATATCCGCCAGACGCAAGCTGCCGTAATGCTCGGGCTCACGAGTGCCTAACAGGTTCAGATTGGGGCCATTCAATACCAGAATGCGGGCCATGCATTAACCACGGGTTGCTCGAAACAGGCGAAATTTTGCATGGATTTGGTTGAGAAGTCTACGATAATAGTCAAATCGTGCAGGATTCAGTCATCTGCCTAGCAGCAATATTGAATGCACGCAATAGTGTGACGGGGGTAGATCGCCTGTACCGGCCTAATATTCAGGCGGCCAGAATATTCACCGACGTGAACTATTACGCAGTTCACACTTTTATAACCCACCTTAACCCTGCCTTAAGACAATTCTCGATATTCCCCACCACAATCACTACTCTTCGCAAAAACTAGAAT
>JACPVK010000161.1 GCA_016191795.1 Gammaproteobacteria bacterium | reverse complement strand
TTAAGTTAAGCTTTTGTAGGGTGGGTGAAGCGCAGCGTAACCCACCATTTTGATGGGTTGCGCTGCGCTTCACCCATCCTACGACCATACAAATTTTCCTTAACTTAATGGCATTGGTTCTGGCCCGAATGGCACTCGCTACGAAAACGGAAAAACAAAGCCGCCTTTATCACTGGTCAAATTGCTCAAGGTACTTGATCGTCATCCCGATCTATTGAATGAATCAGAACAACCTAACCTGAATACCTCATCAAATTGATCACGGCAAAAGCGTTCGACTAAAGTCGAACCTACAAAAGCAGCGATTCTCCTGTAGGTTAGCCTTCAGGCTAACGCTTTTCCATGGGGGTACAAACCATCCCCTGTGATCGCAGGTTATTTTTATACTATTTGCGCTTTTATTTGCGTTCATTTGCGTTAATCTTTTTCTTTTTGGTGAAATCAGAACAACCTAACCAACAGTTGTTTTCGCAAAAAATCGCGAAAAGATATTTAATATACTAGAAATTGCATTGCCTCATGCTTCATACCCGGGAGAAGACTGATTCAACTCAGCTTTAAGCAACCGCCATTGCGGCAAAAACTGATCCATGAATTTTTTAAAACGTTCATTGTGATAGCGCTCCAGCAAATGCACCATTTCATGCACCACCACATATTCCAGACATTGCGGCGAATGTTTCGCCAGTTCGAGATTTAACCAGATACGATGCGCACGGATATTGCAACTACCCCAACGAGTTTTCATTTTTTTAACGCCCCAGGCTGCCACCTGCACTTTTATTACCGGCTGCCATTTGGCAATCAGCAGTGGAATTTCGCGCTGCAAGTGTTCGCGATAAAATAAATGTAACGCCGCTTCACGTTGCGCCATGCTCGCATCGGCGCGCACGTGCAGATTCAACGCATTATTCTCACCTGATTCAACATGCGAATACCTGCCTGCCTGCGCAATAACATTCAAACAATAGCGCTGGCCCTGAAAGAAATGCAACTCACCGGTTTGTATCAAGGGCTGGGGCGGAGGGGGCGGCAAAGCGAGAAAGCGTGCTTGTTGCTGGTGAATCCAGCCCAGCTTTGATAACAGGAATTCACGTAAACGATATTCTTGTACAAGCACCGGGGCAGTTAACCGTACAGCACCGGAAGGATGAACAGTTAAACGCAGCGAATTTATTTTTTTGTAGCGAACTTCAACTTGGATGCCTTGTATTTCAATGCAATCGCTTTTCAGGTCGACCGGTGAAAACAGTCGCTCCAGCAACCGCGTGGGCAATACCTTGCCCACCCTACAATTGCTCAATCAGATTGCTGATTTGTTTGTGCAGCTCGGGCAAATCATTGTGGATGGTTTGCCATACCAGTTCGAAATCCACTGTGAAATAACCATGAGAAATCCGGTTGCGCATGGTGTACATGATCACCCAGGGCACTGACGCATGGGCAGCAGCAAACGCTGCGTGATAGCGTTCGATGTTGTGCGATGCTTCACCGATGATTTCGAAGTTCCTGATCACAGCATCCTGAGTTTTTTCGTCGTTCAGGAAGTCCAGCTCAGACGTGTCCTCGACGTAGCGATAAATACGCTCAATAGCTTCAACAATATACCCGAGATAATCAGGAACTCGTAAAATATCAATCTTGCTCATACCACTTCCGCTTCGTTCATGACCTGATCACGAAACTTGTCAGGCAAGGCACGTGGTGTGAGTACATCCACAGCAACATGAAGCAACGCAGCTACTTCATACTGAATTCTCGCAATATCCATTAACGTGGTTTCCTTTGTCGGCTCCACCAGCAAATCCAGGTCACTGTCTTCGGTATCATTACCATGCAACACCGAACCAAACACGCGCACATTCTTAACGCGATGGCGCAAGGCGATTTCGCGTATTTCATTGCGGTGGTTTTGTAGTGCAATGGATGGGCGCATAAAACTTATTCTACCGTTACTGACTTGGCGAGGTTGCGCGGCTGATCCACATCGGTACCTTTACGCACCGCCACATGGTAAGCCAGCAATTGCAGCGGCACGGCGTAGAGTATTGGCGCCACTTCCGGGTCGATAGCAGGCAGTGCAATGACATGGCAGGATGTACCGAGGTCACTCATATCGATGCGTTCATCGGCAAATACATACACCTGACCATTACGTGCCAGCACTTCCTGCAGATTGGATTTGAGCTTGTCCTGCAAACCGTCCTTCGGTATCACCGCGATGACAGGCATTTCGGCGTCCACCAGTGCCAGCGGGCCGTGTTTGAGTTCACCGGCGGCATAGGCCTCGGCGTGGATGTAGGAAATTTCCTTGAGTTTTAAGGCGCCTTCCATGGCTATCGGGTATTGCACACCTCGGCCAAGAAAAAGTGCATTGTGTGTGTCTTTAAAATTATCGGACCAGATTTCCACATCCTGGCTTTGTAATAATTTGTCAATGATGGTGGGCAGGCGTTGCAGGTTTTCAACTATGCGACTTTCCGTCTCGGCGCTCATACCATGACGACGACCCAACGAAAGCGTCAACAACATCAAACCGTATAATTGCGTGGTAAATGCTTTGGTGGACGCCACACCAATTTCCGGCCCGGCGCGAGTCATCAGCACCAGTTTTGATTCGCGCACCAGCGAACTTTCCGGCACGTTACAAATGGAAAGTGAATACGGCGTTTTATTTTGCAGACTGCGCAAGGCCGCCAGGGTATCGGCGGTTTCGCCGGATTGCGAAATGGTAATCACCAGTGTGTCATCGGTGACTACCGGTTCGCGATAACGAAACTCGGACGCGACTTCCACATTGCACGGGATTTTGGCCAGTGACTCCAGCCAGTAACGCGCCACCATGCCGGCATGGTAGGAGGTACCACAGGCAATAATTTGCACACGCTTAACCTTGTCGAATACTTCGGCGGCGCCGGCGCCAAATGCATTATCCAGGGCATGGCCGGCGTGAACGCGACCCTGCAGCGATTCACCCAGCACGGTGGGCTGTTCGTGAATTTCCTTGAGCATGTAGTGACGGAATTCGCCACGGCTCACCGCATCGACAGTTAACTCGGAGGTACGAATGTCGCGCTCGACCTTGTTGCCTTTGCTATCGTAAATCGCCAGCGATTCGCGACGTATGTCGGCAATGTCGCCTTCTTCCAGAAAAATAAAACGCTGCGTCACCGGCAACAGGGCCGCCACGTCAGACGCAATAAAATATTCACCAAAACCTATGCCTATCACCAGCGGACTGCCACTACGCGTGGCTATGAGACGGCTCGGCTCGCTGGTAGAAACCACACCCAGCGCGTAGGCGCCTTCAAAGTCGGCTATCGACTTGCTTACCGATGCCAGCAGGTCATTACCCTGCTTCATGTAAAACTCGACCTGATGCCCCACCACCTCGGTGTCGGTTTCGGAGGTGAATTTGTAGCCCATAGCCTTTTGCTTATGCCGTAAATCGGCATGATTTTCGATAATGCCGTTATGCACCACCGCTACCTGGTTATTACACACATGGGGATGGGCATTGCGCTCGGCCGGCTCGCCGTGGGTGGCCCAGCGAGTGTGGGCGATACCGGTAAAACCCTTGAGTGGATGTCTGCTGATGGCCTCGGACAGGTTTTCGACCTTGCCCACGCGGCGTATACGCTCGATACAGGCGGCGTCGTTAATCACCGCGATACCGGCCGAGTCATAGCCGCGGTATTCGAGCCGGCGCAGGCCTTCCAGCAATATGGGGGTGACATTACGTTCGGCGACAGCGCCTACAATTCCACACATGGGTCATATCCTATGGGTTAACAATGACGGCTATGATTCCAGAGGCCATGGCAATTGTCGAGTAACAAACATCTAACGCTGGCTCGGCTATAGTTTGCATTAAGGATTGAACACGGGTACCTGCCGTTTAATGAACACCAACCTGCGTGAGCAAATACACCTTTATCAGTCACAGGCGGTTGCGGCCTTCTGGGGCAATGTGATTGGATCTGGCCTGCTGGTGTTCGTGATATTGCCTGCAACGGATCACATCAAGGCAG
This sequence comes from Gammaproteobacteria bacterium, assembly GCA_016191795.1. GTDB lineage: Bacteria > Pseudomonadota > Gammaproteobacteria > SZUA-229 > SZUA-229 > JACPVK01. Next base: position 11,060 of record JACPVK010000161.1, on the reverse strand, counting down.
CCATATGGATGGCAGCTCAGGTCTTTTTTAATAGTGTGCGTTATTTCCTCACACGACGTTGCAGCCATATCACCATGGATTCGGATGTGGTCATTGAGCGCCGTTATCGTTATCTGTATGGCATGGTTGTAATCTCCGGCCTGCTTTGGGGAAGCAGCTTTATGATCTACCCCACGCATTCCATGGAACACCAGTTATTATTTTTCCTGGTTATTACCTCCACCGGCGCGGTTGCCACCAGCCTGCTGAATTCCATGCCGCGGTTATATGTCACATGGATTACCCTGTTCTTCACCCCCATTTTTATTGTCACCCTGTTCGATACCAATACGCTTAGCTATCGACTCAGCTTCATGCTGGTGGTGCTGTATATCTACATGGTTAGCACAGCCCGCACGTACCGGGAAAATTTACTCGCGTCCATTGAGTTACGCATTAAGCTGCAACAACAGGCCAGTATTGACGCACTCACCGGCATAGCCAACAGACGTTACTTCATGGAAGAATTTCAGAACGAATGGCAGCGCGCCACCCGCCACCAGCACTGCATCACACTCATCATCATCGACATTGATCATTTCAAAAAACTCAACGACACCTATGGCCACCAGAAAGGTGATGAATGCCTGCAAACCATTGCGCAACTCTTGCACAACAATATTTGCCGAAGCGGCGAGTTTGCCGCCCGCATCGGCGGTGAAGAATTTGCCATCGTGTTGCCTAATGCCAAATCAGCCAATGCCATTAAGCTGGCAGAGAAAATACGTAACCTGTTAAGCGAAACAAAATTCAATGGCGATGGCCACAACTTTCACATAACCGTCAGCATGGGCATAGCCAGCACAGTTCCCACATTGGGCGCATCACAACAAAAACTTTTTCAGCTGGCTGACAAGGCCCTGTATAAAGCCAAGGCGGATGGAAGAGATCGTTATGAACACGTGGAAATGGATTGCAGCCAGGTATCCGGTTACTAAAAACACGCCATTCAGCTTCGCACGTGAGCATAATAAAACCCGCCTTCTGTGGGAGCGGGCCATGCCCGCGACATGCCTGATATACACACAAACTTAACGGTACCTGCCTGTGGCGATACAACAAAATTTTACCAACAACCCGGTTCGGATATTTCTTTAAGAGTTGTGTCGCGGGCATGGCCCGCTCCCACATTAAATTATTTAGCAGGCGGGTTCTCAGCGTCCGATTTCACCAGGCCATTTTTCAATGCAAATTCTTGCAATTCTTCCGGCAGATTAAACTGCGGATACTTCGCAATAAATGCCTGCAACTTCAATATTAATGGCTGGCTTTCGCCTGCATGATACAGCCGCAACATTTCAGCCACTGCCACATCCGGTGTTTCACTCTCGCGCTTCTGATCGGCTGCTTCAGCAAGCACGGTTGCCGCAACCGGCGCCTGTTCATAACTTGCCGCATCCATCATAAGTGATGCAGCAGGCTGCGCACCTTGCGCTTCATCATTCGATTCAATGGCTTTGTTTTTTTGCTCTGCAACTCGCTCGGGCGCAAGCGAACGCGCCAATTTTTTAGACATCTCCGGTGCAGGCACAGGCTTTTGCTGTATTGCCTGTGTGGCAGGCGCAACCGATGCAACCGGCGCTGCCTGTTGCAATTCCTTTACCGGATAAATATCTATGGCTTCATCGGCTTTTTTCTCCAGATAAAACAATTCCGGATTGGATTGAATGGCCTCCGGTATTTCTGTTTGCATGCGCAACACGACACCCAGGCACAACACCAGTACGGCTGCATAAGCCAATGGCCTGACCCAGACTGTTGTTGATTTTTTATGCGGCAGTTTCACCACCCGGTGCGCATGTCCATGCACCGCCTGATGCGCTGCCTTTAATATCTGCGCATCGAGTTCAGGCGGTGGCAGGTCTTTGGGCAGGGACTGATACAGGGCATGCGCCTGCTGATCTTTTTTATCCTGTTCGTTATTCACGACATGTTACTCACGATAGGGCACTCCGCAGTTTATCCATGGCATAACGCAAACGACTTTTCACGGTTTCGCGCGTGGTGCCGGTAATGGATGCAATGTCCTCGAGTGAAAAATTCCCTTCTTCCTTGAGCAAAAAAGCGTTGAGTTGATCACGCGGCAAATTCACCAGTGCCTGTTTTAATCGCGTCGCCGTCATGTGATGCTCAATCATGATATCGGGTGTGTGGGTATTGCTTTGCAAGGTTTCTTCATGCTCATCGATGGAATCGTGTGGCCGCTGGCTGCGCCAGTGATCAATTAAAATATTATGCGCGATATGATAAAGCCAGGTGGTAAACAGGGCTGTTGCTTCGTAGCGTTCTCGCGCCTGAATCACCCGCATCCATACCTCCTGATACATTTCGTGGGCGAGCGCAGTCTGCCCATCCAGCTGACGCGTGAAATAACGATAGAGGCCGCCTTTGTGGCGCTGGTATAGCGCATCAAAAGCGGCCGCTTCGCCCTGTTTGTAATCGCACATGAGTTGTTCATCTGTGCGGTCGTCTTGTTTGATCAATTGATAGATTGCGCCAGTTGTACCAGTTGAATGAATTCGCCGCGGTAGCCGTCAGCATCCTGACCGCGAGCGCCACGCGCCAGGGCCAGTACATTATCCAGCGCATAATGCTCCATATATTTACCTCCGCGCAAGCTCTGGCCAAATGCCGCCACCGCGGCGGAGAACCGGAATGATTCACTGGTGCCAGCCAGCGTGGCGGCGATTTGTTGCGTTGTTATGGGCTGATCAATCAAACGACTGGTCTCCTCATTGGGTAATTTGTAACGGAATTTCACGAAGGCCAGTTCATCACCTGACTTGACATCAACTTGTTTACGCTCGGTTCTGGTGCCATAACGCAAGTCATCTATTCGTGTAGCGTCGTGTGCCAATGAGATTTCATACAATGCGGTAACACTATGGCCTGCGCCGATCTCACCGGCATCAACCTTGTCATTATTAAAATCTTCGCGCTGTAGCATTCGGTTCTCATAACCAATCAAACGATATTCCGACACCTGCGCCGGATTAAATTCAATTTGCGCTTTGACATCTTTGGCGATGGTCATCAGGGTGGACTGCATTTCTCCCACCAGCACCTTACGCGCTTCACTCAAGGTATCAATGTAACTGTAATTACCATTGCCTGCATCGGCGAGCTGCTCCATCAACTGGTCATTATAATTACCGGTACCAAATCCCAGTGTGGTTAATGACACACCCTGCTGACGCCTGGTTTCCACCATAGTTTTGAGCTGATCAAAATCGGTAACGCCCACGTTAAAGTCGCCATCGGTGGCCAGCAAAATCCGGTTAATGCCGTTTTTGATAAAACCACGTTGTGCCATATTGTAAGCCAGCTCTATACCGGCGGCCCCATTGGTTGAACCACCTGCCGCCAAACTATCAATTGCGGCATTAATTTTAAATTTTACTGATCCAGATGTTGGCTCCAGTACCACGCCCGAATTGCCGGCATACACAACCAGTGAAATTTTATCTCTGGCCTGCATTTGTTTTACCAGCAACTTCAGGCCGGACTTCAGCAAATCAATTTTATCCGCGCTTTGCATGGAGCCGGACACATCTACCAGAAACACCAGATTGGCCGGCGGCAGTTTATTTTTTTCCACATCGTAACCACGAATGCCGATACGTAACAAATGGGTTTTGTTATTCCAGGGTGTTGCGGCTATTTCGGTGGTGACACTAAAAGGTGTTTCGCGGTTAGATGGTGCGGCATCGTCATACCGGAAATAATTAATCATTTCTTCAACGCGCACTGCCTGCGGATTGGGCCTTTGTCCTTGCTGTAGAAAACGTCTGACATTGGCATAACTGCCGGTATCCACATCGATACTGAATGTAGACACCGGATGCTCGGACGCTTTTACAACCGCGTTGTCCTGATAACGGTGATAGGTTTCACTGGATTGTTCCTGCGGGTAGCTAATCTCCGGCAGATATAACATGTCGCCAGCGGCATAACTGGCCGGGGCACTGGCGATTCGTTCAGCCATATGTTCTGTTTTATATTTCTTGTATTCATCGCCGTGCGCAACTTCCCTGGCAACGCGAGCGGGTTCCACGTGTGTGGTGACCTGCGGTGGTGCGTTACCCGACAAGGCATCGTTTATGACCACGGATGTATCGGGCTCAGGCGAGTCGAGTTCGGTTTGTTCCTGATTGAGTGTGCAGCCCTGCATGACTAGCAGCAGGCTGACAATAACAGTGTTTGCGGTTTTCATGGGTATCCCCTTTTGTGTTGTTGGTACGGTCTTAAACGCAGGGCCGATCCAAAAGGGGTTAATGATTTGAAAAAATAATTTGGGCAAAATAAAACCCGGTGAGCTTTAGCCACACCGGGTTTTTATACTCTGGACTCCTCGCAAATCATGTCCAAAGCCAAAAGACAAAACATAAGTCCGCAAATAAACGCAAATGCACGCAAATGAAAAATCAAAAAAAGCTTTTATATTATTTGCGTTTATTTGCGTGCATTTGCGGACTATCGCTTTTGCTTTGACTTCGCATCCAACCAGCCTGCTCAGGCAATTCTCTAGAACGGAATATCGTCATCAAACGGCGCATCCATACCCGCTGGCTGCGCCTGCGGCGCCGACTGCTGGCCGGAAGATCGGCTGGATGAAGATTGCGAATAATCTCCACCGCCACCACCGGGTTTGCCACCCAGCATTTGCATTTCACTGGCAACAATTTCGGTGGTGTATTGATCCACACCTTCCTTGTTTTGCCATTTGCGCGTGCGCAGGCTGCCTTCCACATACACCTGCGAACCCTTCTTCAGGTATTCACCGGCAATTTCCGCCAGCTTGTTGAAAAACACCACGCGGTGCCATTCGGTTTTTTCCTGTTTTTCTCCGCTGGTTTTGTCTTTCCAGCTCTCACTTGTAGCAATGGTGACATTGGTGACGGCACCACCACTGGGCATGTATTTGGTTTCCGGATCCTTGCCCAGATGGCCAACCAGAATAACCTTGTTAATTCCACGTGACATAGTGATTTCCTGTGTTATCGATTAATGTGAATGTCGCACTGCAACACCGCCTTACCCTCGCCCCTCCCGTGAGAGGGGGCACCACTGGCGGAGCCATCGGTGGGTGAGGGAAACGAGCAGGGGAAAGACTTCTTTTAATCAGGCGTCTTCATTATTTGCTCGTTAATTGAATATTGCAGCAGTTTACCTTCATCCAGCGCATGCAGGTCGACTTTAAGATAAGCGATACCCTCATCCGCTTCAACCGTAGCCTCGGCCACGCCCTGCACCTGTACCAGCCGCGCCACCATGGCCGCCGAGTCGGCCGGGTCGATTTTACCAATGTTCAACAAATAGGTGCTGACATAGCGCGGGTTCTTCATGGTGCTGGCCAGCAACAGCCACACCACTATGACCAGCAGACACATCCAATACACGCCGGTTGCACCCCAGTGCTGGAAACTGAAGCCACCCATGGCACCCCCGGCAAACGCCCCCATAAACTGGCTGGTGGAGAACATGCCCATGGCTGTGCCCTTGCGATCCGCTGGCGACATCTTGGCAATCAGCGAGGGCAGGCTCGCCTCCAGCAAATTAAACGCGGTAAAGAAAATCACCAGCGCCAGCGCCACGTGCCACACTGTATGCCCAAAAATCAACAATGCCAACAACGCCGCCGCCAGTCCGACGATGGCACCGATAAACACCTGCTTCATGCGCCGCCGGTTCTCGGCCAGAATAATAAACGGCACCATCAGCGGCACCGACAACAGAAACACCGGCAGATACAGCTGCCAGTGATGATCGACCAGAAAGCCCGTGGTCTCCAGCATGCGTGGCAGGGCGACAAACACCGCCATCAGCACCATATGCAGGGTGAACACGCCAAAGTCCAGCCGCAGCAGCTGCGGGTCTCTGAGCACCTTGTTTACTTCGGTGGGATTAACCTGGGCATCACGATGAAAAAAGCTCAGAGCCGGATCCGGCACCCGGGTATACAAAATGACCAGCGCCAGTATGGCCAGCAGCGCGATAAACCAGAACAGGCCGGACATGCCGACATAACGCGTGACTATCGGCCCCAGCACCATGGAAATGGCAAACGCAAAGCCTATGCTGATGCCGATGAAGCTCATCATTTTCAGGCGATTTTCTTCACGGGACAGATCGGCGGCCAGCGCCATGAGCACGGACGCCACCGCCCCGGCACCCTGCAGGGCACGCCCCAGAATAATGCCGTAGATACTCTCGGACATGGCCGCCACCACACTGCCCAGCGCGAAAACCAGCAGACCAATGGCGATAAGACGCTTGCGGCCAAAGCGATCCGACAGCATGCCGTAGGGTATGGAGAACAGGCTGTTGGTCAGGCCGTACATACCCAGGGCCAGGCCGGTCAGCAGGGGCGTGGCATCCGGTAGACCCTGCGCATACACCGCGAACACCGGCAGAATCATGAACAGCCCCATCATGCGCACCACATAAATCGACGCCAGACCCTGCGCTGCATGCTGTTCCTGCTGACTCCAGCTCCGCAAAAAACTCATCGGCTGCTTATCCAGATCATAAAGTGCGTGATTCTAACCGAAACACGGGGGGCTATGCGCACCCCGAAATGTTTGCATTATCTTTTTCCTTTTCGGCGCGGATTTGTTTATGCTGCTCGATCCCCAAACGTTAACAGTTGACCATGGACACCATACAGATACGCGGCGCCCGCACCCACAACCTGAAAAACATCAGTCTCGACATCCCGCGCGACAAGCTCATTGTCATCACCGGCCTGTCGGGCTCGGGTAAATCCTCACTGGCATTCGACACCATCTTTGCCGAAGGCCAGCGCCGTTATGTGGAATCGCTGTCGGCCTATGCCCGGCAATTTCTCTCGATGATGGAAAAACCGGACATCGACCACATCGAAGGTTTGTCACCGGCGATTTCCATCGAGCAAAAAACCACGTCGCATAACCCGCGCTCCACAGTGGGCACCGTCACCGAAATTCATGATTATTTGCGATTGCTTTTTGCCCGTGCCGGCACACCCTGCTGCCCCGATCACAACATCACCCTCGAAGCGCAAACCGTTTCGCAAATGGTCGACCAGGTAATGAATTTGCCGGAAGACACGCGCCTGATGTTACTGGCGCCGGTGGTGCACGAACGCAAGGGCGAATACCAGAGCCTGTTTGATGATTTCAAGCGCCAGGGTTTTCTGCGCGTGCGCGTCGATGGCCAGGTATACGAACTGGATGAAGTGCCCACGCTGGAAAAAAACTTTAAACACAGCATTGATGTGGTGGTTGATCGTTTTAAAGTGCGCGCCGATATCGCCCTGCGCCTGGCCGAATCGTTTGAAACCGCCGTTAATCTCGCCGATGGTGTAGCACGCATTGCTTTCATGGATGAACCGACGCGTGCGGAAATGGTTTTCTCCTCGCACTTTGCCTGCCCGCAATGTGGCTACAGTTTAAACGAACTCGAACCCCGATTATTTTCCTTTAACAATCCCACCGGCGCCTGCCCAAAATGTGACGGTCTGGGACACATTCAATTTATCGATGCCGATCGCGTCATCAACCATCCCGCCGTGAGTTTACCCGGCGGCGCGATACGCGGCTGGGATAAACGCAATGCCTGGTATTACAGTATGCTGCTGTGCCTGTCCGAGCATTATCAATTTGATCTGGAAACCGCCTGGTGTGATTTACCGGAAAATATTCAGCAGATAATTTTATTTGGCAGCGGTGAAGAAGAAATCGATTTTAAATACCCGACCGAACGCGGCCATAAAAAAACCCGCCATCATCCCTTCGAAGGCGTTATTCCAAACATGCAACGCCGTTTTCACGAAACCGATTCCGGCGCGGTACGTGAAGAATTATTAAAATATTTTTCCAATAAAGCCTGCCCGGATTGCGCCGGCACCCGACTTAACCGCGGTGCGCGCCATGTGTTTGTGGCCGACCAGTCCATTACCGGCATCACTGCCTTACCCATTGCCACCTGCCTGAGCTTTTTTGAACAACTCAAACTGCCCGGCAAACGCGGCGAGATTGCCGAAAAAATTGTCCATGAAATTGCAGCGCGTTTGCGTTTTCTGGTTAACGTCGGCCTGAATTATTTATCACTGGAACGCAGTGCCGATACTTTATCCGGCGGCGAAGCACAACGCATACGTCTGGCCAGCCAGATCGGCGCCGGCCTGGTCGGAGTGATGTACATACTCGATGAACCGTCCATTGGTTTACACCAGCGCGATAACGATCGCCTGATCGAAACCCTCAATCATTTACGCGATATCGGCAACACCGTGATTGTGGTGGAACACGATGAAGACGCCATACTCAGTGCCGATCATATTATCGACATCGGCCCCGGCGCCGGTGTGCACGGTGGCGAAGTGATTGCGCAGGGCACGGCTGCACAAATCAAAAGCAATCCCAATTCACTCACCGGCCGTTATCTCAGTGGTGAACTGGAAATTGCCATACCCAAAGTGCGCACGCCGCATAGTGGCAAGGTGATAAAAATCATAGGCGCAACCGGCAATAATTTACAAAATATTGATGCTGAATTTCCGGTTGGTTTGTTCACCTGCGTCACCGGCGTTTCCGGCTCGGGCAAATCCACACTGGTCAACGACACGCTGTACCGATTACTCGCCAGGGAAATTAATGGCGCATCCGAACCGGCATCGGCGTACGTGTCATGCGAGGGGCTGGAACATTTCGACAAGGTCGTGGATATCGACCAATCACCCATTGGTCGCACACCACGCTCCAATCCCGCGACTTACACCGGTTTATTCACACCAATACGCGAACTGTTTTCCGCCACCCAGGAAGCCAGATCACGCGGCTACAATCCCGGCCGATTCAGTTTTAATGTTAAAGGCGGCCGTTGCGAAGCCTGCCAGGGTGATGGCGTAATTAAAGTAGAAATGCATTTTCTGCCCGACATTTACGTACCTTGTGATATTTGCAAAGGCAAACGTTATAACCGCGAAACTCTCGACATACATTACAAGGGAAAAAACATCACCGAAATTCTCGACATGACAGTTGAAGATGCCGTGGTGTTTTTTGAAGCGGTGCCGGTGTTGTACCGCAAACTACAAACACTGATGGATGTTGGCCTGAGTTACATCACATTAGGTCAACGCGCAACAACCTTATCCGGCGGCGAAGCACAACGTGTAAAACTTGCAAAAGAATTATCCAAACGCGACACCGGCCGTACGATTTATATACTCGACGAACCCACCACCGGTTTGCATTTTCACGATGTGCAGCAATTACTGACTGTGTTGTTACGCCTGCGTGATCATGGCAATACCATCGTGGTGATTGAGCACAATCTCGACATTATAAAAACCGCCGACTGGATTGTGGATCTGGGGCCGGAAGGTGGATCGGGTGGCGGATTGATTATTGCCGAAGGTACGCCGGAAGAAGTGGCGGCTAACAGGAAATCGTTTACCGGGCATTATTTGAATAAATGCCTGGTGAAGCATAACGCTCATCTCATGGAAAAAAATGAAAGACTTGTCGCCAAGGCGCGAAGACGCAAAGAAAGCTAAGACATCTTCAGTTAAGTCAAATAATACACTTTGCATCTGTCATACCCGAATACGTCATCCTCGAATGCTTCTGTCGAGGATCTGTCGGGAATCTCAGTGCAACATCGGCAAGATTCCCGATAAAAGCATTCGGGGATGACGAGGGATAAGTTCTATTGGCAGTAACTCAAAACATATCAATATTTTAAAAAATAAATCAGTCCCTATTAGTCTTGCCCAGGCTTTCTTTACAACAATAAGCTTTTCTTTGCGTCTTCGCGCCCTGGCGACTTTGCGTTGTCTGTTTGTATCAATCCCCTAAACGCAAAAAAGCCGGGCAATGCCCGGCCTTTTTCTTGAACCTGATAATGACTTACTCAGGCTTGGCAGCTTCTTCTTTACGCTCAACCAGTTCAACATACGCCATAGGCGCTGTGTCACCTGCACGGAAACCGCACTTGAGAATACGTACATAACCACCGGGACGCGCCTTGTTACGTGGTGCTACGTCAGTAAATAATTTGCCAACCATTTCTTCGTCACGCATACGGGCAAAGGCTAAACGGCGTTTGGCAACGCTGTCTTCTTTGGCCAAAGTGATCAGCGGCTCGATAACACGGCGCAGATCTTTTGCTTTTGGCAAAGTGGTTTTGATAACTTCGTGACGCAGCAGTGAGTTCACCATGTTTTGAAACATGGCTTTGCGATGACTGCTGGTACGGTTTAAATGACGACCTGTTTGACGATGACGCATGTTCGTATACCTTAGTAATTATCTACAGCTGCTAACCGATAACCCGGATTAGCTGCCCTGTTTTTCTCTGATAGATGCCGGTGGCCAGTTTTCCAGACGTACACCCAGGGACAAACCGTGAGATGCCAGCACGTCCTTAATTTCTGTTAACGACTTCTTACCGAGATTTGGAGTTTTCAGCAGCTCAACTTCTGTGCGCTGAATCAAATCACCGATGTAGTAAATATTCTCTGCTTTCAGGCAGTTGGCTGAACGCACGGTTAATTCCAGATCATCAACCGGACGTAACAGCACCGGATCAACATCCGGGCCTTCGCCTGCGGCGCCCTTGGGTTCATCAACACCCTGCAGGTTCACAAACGTTGAAAGCTGTTGCTGTAAAATTGTGGCAGCTGTGCGAATAGCTTCTTCCGGATCAACTGTGCCGTTAGTCCCGATATCGAGTATCAGCTTGTCCAGATTGGTGCGCTGTTCAACACGTGCGCTTTCTACGGTGTAAGCCACGCGTGAAATCGGGCTAAACGAAGCATCCAGAGCCAGCGCACCAATGGTGGCGCTTTCAATCGAGGCATCATTACGACGCAAGGAAGCCGGCTGATAACCGCGGCCTTTGGAAACCTTTAATGTCATATTGATTTCAGCGCCGGATGTAATATTGGCAATCACGTGTTCGGGATTGGCAATTTCAACATCGTGATCGGTCGCGATATCACCTGCTGTTACCACACCAGGACCTTTCTTTTTCAG
>JACPVK010000160.1 GCA_016191795.1 Gammaproteobacteria bacterium | reverse complement strand
GTTGGCAACTGCACCGTACAGGATCAGATGCCACCCATAGGCAGCACCATCGTTGACACCGACGGCGCCGCACTGATTGCACAATGGATTAACAGCTTATCCGCCTGCCCCCTGTAGGAGCGGCGAGAAAGAGAAATAAAAAAAACGCAAATAAAAGCGAATGAAGGTAAAAAGCTTATTGTAGGGCGTAGTAGTTTTTGTGGGTCGGCCTTTAGGCTGACGCTGTTTCTTATGCTATGTGACAAAGCGTCAGCCTAAAGGCCGACCCACGAAAAGCAGCAATCCTTGTAGTACTTAACTAAAAATATTCTTCTTTTATTTGCGTTTATTTGCGTTTTCTTTTTCTTCTTCCACTCAATCATACTCGGTATCTTTCCAACGCCTTATGGCTGCAAACACCTCTGCATCCGTGTTTAATTTTTTACCAGCAAATTTTTCTGCGGCCTGCTTAACGGCAGGAATACGATAACGCATAAAAGGATTGGTTTTTAATTCCAGCGCCAGCGTCGAGGGTATTGTCGGCATACCCTTTTCCTGTTTTGCCATATCGTCAGCATCGCGTTGCAACAAATCAGCATTGTCGGGCTCAACCCAACGTGCAAAGCCGATGTTGTCGAGTGTGTATTCGTGTGCACAATAAACCCGGGTATCCGCTGGCAGGCTGGACAGTTTTGTCATCGATGCCGCCATTTGCGCTGCACTGCCACTGAATAACCGTCCGCAACCACAACCGAATATGGTATCGCCACAGAACACCATACCATGACCAAAATAGGCCAGATGATCCAGTGTATGCCCGGGTATACCCAGCACATTAAAACGAATACCCAGTTCGGCAATTTCAACCTCATCACCATCGGCCACACGTTCAGTAATATATTCCGTTATCGGCAAATCAATCGACAGGGGTGACCCGGACGGCAATCTATCCGGCGCAATGATTCTTAACCCGGTATATTTATCCACCAGTGCTGCGACGCCGCCTGTGTGATCGTAATGCTGATGTGTAATCAGAACCGCCACCGGCACTAATTGTTTTTGTTGTAAATAATCCAGAATCCGGGCCTTGTCACCCGGATCGACCAGCGCAACAAGCTTTGAGCCCTCGCGCGACAACATCCAGATGTAATTATCCGAAAAAGCGGGTACAGGCGTGATATTCAGCATAATGCGCTCCAGACAATCGTGATTAAAACTTTACCGTCGCGGCCTGCTACTTTACACTTTCCGCCATGAAAATAATCTCCTTTAATACCAACAGCATCCGCATCCGCGAACATCAACTTCAGGCACTGATAGCCCGGCACCAGCCGGATATTATCGGCATCCAGGAAACCAAAGTCACTGATGAGGACTTTCCGCTGGATATGATTAATGCCCTGGGCTATACCGCCGTTTTCCACGGCCAGAAAACCCATTACGGCGTTGCCCTGCTCTACAAACAAACACCTTTATCCACACAAAAAGGCTTTAACGGTGATAACGATGAGGCGCAATGCCGCTTCATTCAGGCCGAGTTTGATTACAACGGCAAAAAGCTACTGGTCATGAACGGCTATTTTCCGCAGGGCGAGAGCCGTGACAACGAAACCAAATTTTCGGCCAAAAAGAAATTCTACGCCGACTTGTTACAGCATCTACAGAATAATTATTCACCCGACGATAACATTATATTAATGGGCGATATGAATGTCGCCCCTGTCGATCAGGATATTGGCATAGGCGAAGATAATGCCAAACGCTGGCTAAAAACCGGTAAATGCAGTTTCCTGCCGGAAGAACGCGAATGGTTGCAAAAAATTACCGGTTGGGGACTGGTTGATACATTTCGTCAACATCACCCTGAAGAGAATAACCGATTCAGCTGGTTTGATTACCGCAGCCGCGGATTTGAAAACAATCCACGACGCGGATTACGTATTGACTTAATACTGGCCAGCCGCTCTCTGGCAAACAAGCTCATTGATACCGGCATTGATTACGATACCCGCGGCATGGAAAAACCCTCTGATCATTGCCCGATTTGGGCTGAGTTTAAAAAATAAAACGGGTAACATCCAACGCAAAGACGCTAAGGCGCAAAGAACACAAAGAAAGTGTAAAAACAAATTACCTCTGCGACCTTTGCGCCTTTGCGTTGGAGTTGCTTCTTGAGTGATCAGCTGACCTAATATTTTTTGTAGGTTGGCGCTGAGCGCAGCGAAGCCCAACATGCGTAACAGCACAACATCATGCCAGGCTTTTCAGCCCTGCCTGGATAACAGACAAAATACTCACCATGTCTTGATGTATAGCTTTTAATGAAACAATAACCGGAACTGAAGCATGAGCAACCACGATAAAACCAACACACACTCTTCAGAAAAAGGCATTTTTAACGCGCCGTGGGAAAAATCCATCAACAAGATTCTCACACCTTTTGATGAGTTTATTCACCGGCAGACAACCAGTGGCATATTGCTGATGGCAACGGCGCTCATCGCATTGCTACTGGCTAACGGCCCCCTCGTTAGCAGTTACGAGCATCTGGTTCATACCCTTATCAGTATTAAAATCGGCGACTGGGCGCTGGAAATGACCCTGCACCACTGGATTAATGATGGCATGATGGCATTATTTTTCTTTGTTGTCGGGCTGGAATTAAAACGCGAAATACTGGTAGGTGAACTCGCCGAACTGCGCCATGCCGCGCTGCCAATCGGCGCTGCAATTGGCGGCATGGTGGTACCAGCACTAATTTATTTTGCCATTAACCCGGATGGCGATGCAGCACGCGGCTGGGGCATACCCATGGCCACCGACATCGCATTTGCGATTGGTGCGCTGGCATTACTGGCAAGCCGCGTCCCCAAAGCACTGATTACATTTCTGGTTGCACTGGCCATTGTGGATGATCTGGGTGCCGTACTGGTTATCGCCCTGTTTTATACTGACGCGATTGCACTCGCACCGCTGGCCGCCGCCGCTGGTTTATTCGCATTGTTGCTGGCATTTAATATGAGCGGCATACGTAAAACCATGCCTTATTTTATTGTTGCGGTGTTCTTATGGTATGCACTGATGCAATCCGGCGTGCACGCAACCCTGGCCGGTATTCTCGGTGCCATGTCGGTACCTGCTATACCCAAATACAAGCCGGAACGTTTCAGTGCACACGTTAAAGAACTGATGCAACGCTTCGATGCCAATCACCAGCCCGGCGTGAGCATCATGACCAATGACGAATTGCGCGCCGTAGTACAAACACTGAACAACAGCGTGCACAGTGTTGAGGCACCTCTGCAACGCATGGAACACACTTGGCATATGCCGGTCGCTTATCTGGTGATACCGATCTTTGCCCTGGTGAATGCCGGCATCCCGCTGGAGTTTGGTGCACTGGGCGAAACGCTGACGCATCCCGTTATGCTCGGTGTGACGCTTGGCCTGGTACTGGGAAAATTTATCGGCATCACCGGCGTCTGCTGGGTCATGCTGAAACTGGGTGTAGCCGTACTGCCCAAAGACACACGCTTCACACAGATCGCCGGCGTATCACTGCTGGCGGGTATAGGTTTCACCATGTCTATATTTGTTGCACAACTGGGATTTGAAAACAATGAAGAATTTTTGTTGATGGCCAAAACAGGCATTTTAGCCGCCTCATTATTATCAGGTGTCGCCGGTTTTATCTGGTTGTATGTGGTGAGTAAACCAAATTAACTGCTGAAGCCGCAAAATTGTGCACGCCAAGCATACCCTGCTTAAGCTCCTCCTGTGCAGGATGCTCCCCCAGCCAGATCTTAAGCACCGCACGATAAAAATCACTACCGGCAATAACGCCCTTAAGCTCGTTATTGATAATCAACCGCGTACCCTGGCCCGGAATATAATCCAGAAAAATCACATCACCCGATTTCATGGTGGAAAAATAACCATAAGACTGTTTGAGTCGGGACTCCATAACCTGGAGTTGCTGCGCATCATTATTTAACTCAAAACCATCCTGCCAACCCTCAATCAACTTTGTGGCGGACACTTCCTTATAAACAAAATACAGGGCAATACGTCGCGGCACTTCTGAATTGATAATGTCGTCTGCTTTATGAGATTTATCGGGCAAATACAGCGCACCCACGTAGATATCCGTAAACAGTTTCTCTCTGGTGCCAGCACCGTTTAAATGCAAAGCATTACCGTGATTAATACACGCCTGGTCAGGTACGGTTATACCGGCAATATCCAGGGCATGAACTGGAAGAGAAGAAAGAAACAGAATAATCGGAAAAAATACCTGGGTGATTCCTGAGAGCGAGGGCAAAGACAGCAACATGGTAACCGGGAGGCTGATGAATTCAGTACAGGATAATCCCGATTTGTAACAGTTTTGTTACCTTATTAAAGGAAGTCCAGTCTCTGATTTAAAGTGTCCGCTAAACTGGGGGAGGTTCACTTTGCCCCCTTTAGACCCTGAAATAAAAAACCCGGATGTGATATCCGGGTTTTTTTATTGATTAACTATTGCTTATTGGCCAGCCTAAACACACAAATCAATCAAGACCGTATTGAGGCGAGCGAGGGCCATAGAGCATGCCATTGGGTTGGCTTGCAATGAGCAGATGTTTGCCGGTAACACCCGCCACCTGATGGCTTACTTCCATAACATTATTAACAATTTGCTTTACGATCGCATTTATCAGAAGACCCGCCAGGCCGCCACCGGAATTATTCTGGTTTTCATCGCTGTTTGCATAGGCCTGCCCCTGCCAAAGCAGAGTGCCTGTTTTCACATCAACCAGTTTCGCTTCAGCCGCCACTTCCGTAACGCTATTTATAACTGTGTAGCTTGAACCATATTTAGTGATAGTTATATATAACACCGCATCGGCCCCAAAAATTCCTTTGAGTTTGGGCAAAGGAACAGCATGAATATCTGTCGCTGTCGTCATGCCATTCTGTTTAAAGGTTTCATCAACCAATGCTACCGGAAACACATAATAACCAGACTCAGCCAACGGGTAGGTAATATGCGACAACAAGCTATAGGATGCTGCAACTTCGGGTGAGTTATTTATCGGTGGCAAAACCAGTATTGAACGCGGTTTACTTTGTTTGAATGCTGTATAGTCGTAAGGCTGAACTGTAACGCAACCTGTGGCCAGCGTTATTATAAACAACAGGGCTAATAGCTTCAGTAATTTAATATACATAGTGATTACTCATTATTTCTTTTTCTTCATTAAAAAATCCATGTAAACACTGGACTCCGGGTATAGCTTCTTTTCTGCCTGGAATGCGCCTGTCACCAGATCAGCCTTACCAGCCTGCGCATACAACATCCCCAGTTGAGCATAATATCCAGGTGGTGGAGTACGACCTTCTGACTTGATCCTTTGAAGACCTTCTTCCAGCGAGCTGATCTGGGCTTGAGGATCTGTAGCTGACCCCTTGAGATAATCGTACACCTCAGGCTCATAATTTTCCCACTGATACAAATTGGGCTGCGACGTAACACAACCACCCAGTAAAGAACTGCCGGTAATTACAAGCAGCATAGCTAAAATGTTTTTATTGGTTTTCATAAAGTCTCAAACCCTGTTTATTTGTTAGGCTGCCATGAGCCGTTATCAAGGCCCACCACAAGAGAATTCACGGCTTCGCGAATCGCCAGAGCAAGCACCTTGCCATTCAATGTTGAGTCATAGCTGGCGGTACTTCCAAAGCCAATAACCTCACGGTTGGACAATTCATATTCACCCGCGCCTTGGCTGGAGTACACCACTTCCGAGGTCACTATATTCACTATATTCAAATTAACCTTGGCATAAGCGATCTGGCTTTTGCCACGGCCCAAAACACCAAAGAACTGCTTGTCGCCCACTTCTTTACGGCCAAACTCAGTTACATCGCCCGTTACGACATAATCAGCACCTTTCAGTTTCTGTGCTTTATTGCCGATTGCTGATTCCTGGCTAAGCGCTTTCAGATTGTCGCGATCGAGCACGTTGAAGCGATTGGTCTGTTGCATATCGGTTATAAGAATCGTTTTGGCCTGGCTGCCCAGACGATCTTCACCATCAGTAAAAATGCCACGCATAAAGGAGGAGCGATTCTCAAATTGACCGATCGAAATAAGCGTACGTGTACCAGAATAAGGTTTATTAGCAGTTGCCACCTGCTGAACAGTCAATGTACGCGAGCTTTCGGTCGCGCAACCGCCTATCATTAACAACAAAGCTGCAAAAAATAGCCAGGACACCCGAATGCATTTCATATGTAATTCCTTGAATATTAAACAAAACAGGGGCACATAAGCGCCCCATTTAAAAAGCTCTAATACCAGATTGATACGTATCGGCATATTGCCATCACTCACAAGTCACCACAAGTACCAGCAACCAGCTTTTTATATCCTGCCTACATGTTTCGCAGCTATAAGATACACCTCGCGACAGGCCACACGACATGTAACCGGACAAGTGAATTCATGAACTTGCATTAGTGTTCAGGAAGGAGCCTGTAATGATGACGGCGGGCACTTCATGGCCTCATAATAAAGGCATCACCACCGCCGACGTCCTCTATGCAACCTCATCCGTCCCAGCATAAACTTCAGCGAAAAGCTTCCAACAGAATTCAATCATGACAATACGCATAACGAAGCGGAAACCGCGCTCAGGACAAAAGTAATGGCAATCTCTCGTCAAAGATTACCTGTTTGATAAAACATAATCCGGATGTGTCAGTGCCGGATGAAAAAATAGATAAAATCATGACTGTGTCGTTGAGTATGGTTTTTGAAAAAAAGTGTACTGAATTTAATTCCTGCAACCACTACATACATGAAAAGGATATTTCGTAGCCCGGATTCCACTGCGTTACATCCGGGCTACACTGCAATCACTTCAGTTCATCACGCCTCATAAACCCCATGCTCCCTGGTCGCCAGAAATTCAATATCCAGCCTCTACAAAAGAGCCAACGGATATTACCGGTGGCCTGTTCATTCACAACTCAGAAAATAATTTTATTAATGCAACCAGCTAGTCACTGTACTATCGACCCAGAGTTTGATATCTGAGTAGTGTAATAGTATTTAAACCTGTACCCACCGTACCTGCGGCAATCAACGCACCATGCCCCTGATAACTACCAATATTGGGCATATACAAACAGGTTTCACCGTTCTCGCAAAGGCCGTTATCGTTACCAATATTATCGCCGGTTATTTCCTGGCTGTGGCGCAGATAAGTCGTGGTACATGTAGTGCCACCATTCCAGACTGAGCCGGGGAAATTATTATCACAATATGCCTGATTAGTTGCCAAAGTTGAGGTCCACACCATGCTCAGCATATTACTGGTTGTTGGCGGGGCAACAACATTGTAGACCGCAGGTGAAGTGCCACGACCCAGATCCGCTGTCGATGCACTCCAGTCCCAGATTCGGCAATTGCCAGCGGCACAGGCACCACGATTGCTGCTATTTGCAAACGCCGTTCCATCAACACCCCAGGTACGCCAGGCATGATCAAACACAGTCCAGTTGCTAATGTTGCTGTATGCGGCCGCACCTGAAGTATCATCACCATTAGCAACGTCATTTACAGTCACTTTACC
>JACPVK010000159.1 GCA_016191795.1 Gammaproteobacteria bacterium | reverse complement strand
GTGCGCCCACGGTGTAATTCAGCATCGTCGGAACACGGCCATATAATTGCAAGCCCCAGAAAGTCGCCAGGGTTGCCAGTGTGCCGGGTAATAACACGCCAATGGCTTCCTGCTCGTGGCTGCGTTTGGCTAATTGCCTGCCCAATACAACGGATTTGGTTAGCAGTGTGTTGTAGTTCAGTGGTGTACGCGTGATGTCTTCAGCGACGATATGCGCGCCACCGTGTATCCGGCGTGCATCCAGCAAGCGCTCAATTAACGTCTGATTTTTATTGTTGGTTTCAAAAACCAGGTCCGTCATTAAATTGGTTAGTAAATGTCCGGCCTGTTCACGTCGTTTGCGGCCGCGTAACTGATCATCAATTTTCAGTGTGGTGGGTGGCTGGACATTTAAGGTGATTTTTGGGAACCAGCGTAAACGAACCCGGCCACGTAAACGTGAGAACGGAGTGTATTGCGCACCATCAATACGTATCGGCAAAATATTGGCCCGGGTGCGTTCGGCTACCAGGCCGGGACCGTTGTAAATTTTCATCAGCGCGCCGGTTACTGTAATGCGGCCTTCAGGAAATATAACGACGCAGCCACCCTGTTCAACGCGACGAATCAGCGAGCGTATAGATAATGGATTGGCCGGATCCAGTGGAAACAAATCTACAAGATGGCCGGCAATACGGCCGATCCAGCTGCGCGCAATATACGTGTTAATGGCGAAGGTAGCCGGTACCGGTAAAAAAGCATAAAACAACAGGGCATCCAGAAATGACGTGTGGTTGGCAACCACCACTGTGCGCTCATCAAATTGTTTGAGGTGCTCCTGGCCTTTCACTTCAACCCGATACAGCATGCGCAAGAGCCAGCGCAACATTAGTTTAAACATGGTGTTCTCCTTTTTTGTTTTGTTATCCGGTACTGCACCGGGTCGCTACGGGTGGATAATGGCCATGCCCGGAGGGTAAATAAACCTGGTTGTGATAGTTAGCCGAATGATGGCTATAGGGGTTAGTATTCTTATACTTTTTCTTTTTTTGCGCGCTGCAATGGCCGAAAGGCTTCCAGTTCCCATGGCCGCAGCGCCAGCATGAATCCGATGTTGTGACGTTTATTAAACGGCAGATTAATATCCTGGCGGTGCATTTCGGTGAATTCCCGGGCGAGTATTTTCATTTTGTTCATGAGTATCTGTACCGATGCATCACCCAGCAGGCCAAATAAAAATAAACGCTGTTCGAGTTCACCTTTAAAGCGCGATTTTAAAAACTGCGCCTGTATCTGTTTTTCGTAATAGGTTTCGATAGGGCCATTGGCCAGCCAGCGGAAATTCTCGTCGATGCGCAGTTTGATGCGATTGTTGGGCAACAAATCGATAATCTTGAGTTTATCGAGCTTGGCAAGATGACGTATACATTCTGTCTGGCTGATCTGAAAGTTGTTAATGATGTCGTCAAAGCTCAGACGATTGCGCACACTCACCGCCACCAGCAACAGTTTTTCATCACTGACCAGTTCCTGTTCCTGCTCCAGGGTCAGCTGGGTAATGCGGGTGCGGGACTCCTCGTAAATCTGAAATAAATCGCATAACTCCATTTGCATCAGCTGGCACACCTCTTCCAGCCGTTCCAGTGTGAAACGTTTGGCGGCAAACATGCGTTTGACATTGGCCTCACTCATTTCCAGCCGGCGGGCCACCTCGGCATAGGTCAGGTGATGGGTTTTCAGGGCCTGCTTGAGGGTATCGATGAGGGCTTCTGTTTGGGCCATGCTGGCCTCCATTTGTTTATATGTTTTTCTTGCAGGGGCGCCTTTACGCGAACGGCCTGACTTAATGGTGCTAACTTAAGAACATTTCACTGTAGGAGCGGGCCATGCCCGCGACATCTTTAATCATGCAAAAAAGCCCGGAGTCTTAATTCATCCCAGGATTTGCTTTCATAAGGCCACTTTTTTACCGGCCTTGTCGCGGGCATGGCCCGCTCCTACAGTCCCGGGTTAAGTGCCAATCGAGTATGACCCTGCTTATAACAGCCATGCCTTGCAGATCAGAAGTATAGTGTTTATAGACCAGAAGGTCACTATTGGGGTACATATCTCGTCCCGGTTTATTAATCGTCGTCCCTGGCCAACACTGTCTCCGTCACAACACAGGAGACACGACATGAAACTCATGACGCACAAAAACAAGGTCACCGCCTTACCGGTGATTCCATTGTTAGTTAATTTACTGCTGCCAACGGCAGCCGAGGCGGCCGGTTTATTAACACCGGCAGATGGCCAGACACCGGCGCTGGAAATCAAAACCCAGGCGGTTGATGTGGTGCTGGAAGATGGTTATGCCACCACAAAAGTGGAACAGGTTTTTCACAACCCTAACGGTCGAGATCTGGAGGCGGTTTATTCTTTTCCGGTTCCGCAACACGGTGCCGTCGCTGAATTTACGGTGTGGATAGATGGCAAACCGGTCACCGGTGAAGTGCTGGAGAAACAAAAAGCGCGGCAGGTATACGAAGCTGAAAAAGCAGCCGGTCGCGAAGCGGGATTAACGGAAAAAGATGAGTATCGTACATTCGATATTCGGGTATCGCCGGTACGTGCCAATCAGGATACCCGCATTCGCCTGGTGTATTTGCAGCCCGCACATGTGGATACCAATATTGGTCGTTATGTTTATCCTCTGGAAGAAGGCGGTGTAGATGGACACAAGCTGGCATTCTGGACGGCCAATAAAAATGTTACGCAACAGTTTTCATTTAATTTGCGTTTCAAATCTGCATACCCGATTGATGCATTGCGTTTACCCAATCAACCCAACGCCGTCATTAACCGTAAAAATGCCAGCGAATGGAATGTGAAACTTGAATCAGTAGCATCAACTGCAACGTCTGTGGAAGAGGGCGCAACAACGCCAGTAACTCAGTCAGTTGCCTACACACTGGATAAAGATATTGTTGTTTACTGGCGTCACCAGGCCGGTTTGCCCGGCAGTGTCGATATGGTGACCTACAAACCCGAAGGCGCCGCGCGCGGAACGTTTATGTTAACCGTGACACCCGGTGATGATTTAAAACCGGTAACCGAAGGCAGTGACTGGATATTTGTACTGGATACGTCCGGTTCCATGCAGGGCAAGTATGCAACACTGGCCGATGGTGTACAGCGAGCACTGGGAAACATGCGCGCCAATGATCGATTCCGTATTGTGTTATTCAGTTCAAGTGCGCAGGAGTTAACATCGGGCTACGTGAATGCCACACCGGAAATGATCAAGTATTACAGCAATGAGCTGGCGAAAATCACTCCCAACAATGGTACGGATTTATTTTCCGGATTGCTGAAAGGTATGAACAGCATCGAAGATGATCGTACTACAGCCATCGTACTGGTGACTGACGGAGTGGCCAATGTGGGTGAAACCCAGCAACGCAAGTTTATTGATTTGTTAAAAACCAAAGATATTCGTTTGTTCACGTTTGTTATGGGTAACAGCGCCAACACGCCATTACTCGAAGCCATGACCAGACATTCGAATGGTTTTGCCCTGAGCATATCCAACAGCGACGACATTGTTGGAAAAATACTCGAAGCCACATCCAAGGTAACGCATGAAAGCATGCACGATATCAATGTATCGATCTCGGGTGTTAAAACCGGTGATATGCAACCCAAAACCATCGGTAGTCTTTATCATGGCCAGCAATTGACATTGTTTGGTCACTACTGGGGCGATGGTGTGGCAGATGTGCGTTTAACCGGCAAGGTTTCCGGTACACCTAAAGAATATCGTACCCAAATTACGTTTCCGGCAGCGGCAATTAGCAACCCGGAAGTGGAGCGTTTGTGGGCGTATGCGGCGATTGAAAGCATGATGGAAGATATTCATGACTTTGGTGAAAATGCCGACACCAAACAGGCTGTCACCGACATTGCCATGGAATACGGTCTGGTAACCGATTACACCTCCATGGTGGTGGTGCGTGATGAAGTGTTCGAAAGCCTGGGTATTCAACGCAGCAACAAAAAACGTCTGGAAGTTGAACAGATTGCGCAGCAGAATCGTGCTCAACAGGCACCGGTTTCACATCGGGTGGATACCCAGCAACCCATGTTCAGTTCAAGCCGTGCCGGTCATGGTGGCGGCGGCGGTGCAATGGGCAGCTGGATGTTATTAATGCTGGTGCCACTGTTGTGGTCGGCTATGCAACGTAAAAAACAATACAATTAAGAGTATACGTAAAACGCCCTCTCCCTTGATGGAGGGGGCAGGGGGGAGGGTGAATATACATGCAACTAGTAAAACAATTATCAATACCCGTCATCATTCTTGCGGCCATCATAGGCATTATTTTTGTTCCAGCAATTCCACAGGATATCCATTACCACAATTTTTCTGATCAGCGCAGTCTGTTTGGTATCGCCAATTGCTTCAACGTGATATCCAATATTCCCTATTTGTTTATCGGAGTTGCAGGTTTATATGTCCTGATTACAAGACCGCTGCTCGCCATTAATCAGGCATTAAGATATATCTACATGACATTCTTTGCCGGTGTGGCGCTGGTGAGTTTTGGGTCAGGTTATTATCATTTGAGTCCATCCAATGATTCCCTGGTATGGGATAGATTGCCAATCGCGATTAGTCTCATGGCTTTTTTTACCATCGTACTGGCCGAATTCATCAATGAGCAGCTCGCAAGAAAATTATTTCTTCCATTGATTGCGACCGGACTGGCATCTGTCATTTACTGGTACTGGTCAGAAACGCAGCAACAGGGCGATTTGCGTTTGTACATACTGGTACAGTTTCTGCCAATGATTTTGATTCCAGTAATTTTACTGATGTACCCGTCGCGCTTTGATAACAGGCATTATTACTGGTTGATTATTGCCTGTTATGGCCTGGCAAAACTGCTTGAGCTCGGAGATGGAGCAGTGTTTGGTGGTTTGGGATTTGTGTCGGGACATAGCCTGAAACATCTGGCTTCGGCCCTGGCGCCGTATCTTTTCTATTTGTATTTGTCGAGGCGACACACTGTTTAAGCCATGTTAGTTTTTTCAGGCGTGTTCGCCTTCTGCATTAGCCTGGGTATAAATAAATTGATCGGCTACCTGACCTGCTGATATTCTCGCGCTTTACGGTTTGCAAGCCAGGCATTGCAACCTGCACATCAATCATTTTAGAGAATGCAGACATGTTCAGTCATCTGGGAAAAACCCTCATTCAGGAGCTCGAAGCGCCGCAAGTATTAACTAAACCCGGTACCGGCTGGATCAGTGGTGTGCTGGGGTTGTTTCTGGCCATGGCCGGCCTGGTCGCAGTGATCTGTTTGCGTTATCCGCAGCTATTAACTGCGCCCGAGCTTCGTGCTGTGATTGATCTGGGCCTGTTCCGTATTTTTTTGCATGGCCTGTTAATAACCGGTTTTCTGTTGGCAACGATGAGCCTGATATTGCGGCAGAATAAATTTCTGGGATTAACCGCTGTTACCTTAATACTGATAGCAGTGAGTCTGGGCGGCTCAAAAACCACAG
>JACPVK010000158.1 GCA_016191795.1 Gammaproteobacteria bacterium | reverse complement strand
ACCGTTCCACTACACGGCACCCGAGCTGCTCGATGATTTTCTGGGAGCAGCGCCATGATCGATCACCTTATCAACTCGCTACGCCATATTGGTCAGCTAACCCTCAATGCTTTTGCCCGTACTGGTCGTGGTACGGTGTTTCTGTTTCAGGCCCTGCCGGCCCTGCCCTCGGTTTTTATGCGCCCGACGCTGCTAATACGCCAGATGTACATGGTGGGCGTGCAAACCCTGCTGATTATTCTGGTAGCCGGGGTGTTCGTCGGCATGGTACTGGCCTTGCAGGCTTATCTGGTACTGGTGGATTTTGGTGCCGAAGAATCCATCAGCCTGATGGTGGCCTTAACCATCTTGCGTGAGCTGGGGCCGGTGTTTACCGGTTTGCTATTTGCCGGCCGTGCCGGCTCGGCCCTAACCGCCGAAATCGGCCTGATGAAAAGCACCGAGCAATTGTCCGGTATGGAAATGATGGCGGTGGACCCGATGCGTTATGTGATCGCGCCGCGGTTTCTCGCCGGTTTTATTTCCGTGCCCCTGCTAACCCTGATATTTATGGCGATCGCGATACTCGGCGGCTATCTGGTGGCTACCCAGCTGCTGGGCCAGTATGAAGGGGTGTTCTGGTCGCAGCTGCTGATCAAGGTCGATTTTTATGATGATGTCGTCAATGGCATCATCAAGAGTGTGGTGTTTGGTTTTGTGGTGGTCTGGATTGCGGTATATGAGGGCTATGATTGCCTGCCGACATCCGAAGGCCTGGCCCAGGCCACCACGCGCACCGTGGTGCACGGTTCGCTGGCGGTGTTGGGGCTGGATTTTGTACTCACTGCCATTATGTTTGCTACTGAATAAGTGGCAAGTAGCAAGCAAAGGCGCTTTTCCTTGCTACTTTTCCCTTGCTACTGGTTTCCAGGTAGGTTGAGCTCAACGCACTACCTGACTTATTGAAAAAGATTGACTACGAGATATGACAATGAATACAAGAACGATAGAAATTCTGGTTGGCCTGTTTGTGGCAGGCGCTGTGGCCGCCCTGTTCATGCTCTCCCTCAAGGTCAGCAACCTGGCCAGTTATGGCGACAGCGATGGCTACGAGCTGGTGGCGCACTTTGATAATATTGGCGGCCTCAAACTGCGTTCACCGGTGAGTGCCGGCGGGGTGCGGATTGGCCAGGTGACCGATATTCACTATGACAACAAGCGTTATGATGCAGCCGTGACTATCAGCGTGAGCCCGCAATACCATTTTCCCAAAGACACCAGCGCCAGTATTCTCACCGCCGGTTTGCTGGGTGAGCAGTACATAGGTCTGGAACCTGGCGCCGAGGAAGAAACATTACAGCCCGGCGAACAAATCGAGCTGACCCAGTCGGCACTGGTACTGGAACAGGTTATCGGTCAATTCTTGTATTCCAAGGCACAGGAACCCACACAATGAAAAAACTCTTATTTGCGTTATGCATGATGTCGCCGTTGCTGTTACAGGCCGCCACCATGGGGCCGGATGAGCTGGTAAAGCAAACCTCGGAAAAAGTGTTGTCGACGCTGGAAAAAAACAAGGCCCTGTACGATAAGGAGCCGGATCGTATTTATCAGCTGGTAGACGACATTATTCTGCCGCACCTGGATTTTGTCGCCATGAGCAAACTGGCGCTGGGCAAAAACTGGAACCAGGCCACGCCTGATCAGCAAACCCGTTTTACCGAAGCATTTAAAAGCATGTTGATTCGCACTTACAGCAAGTCATTAACGGAATATGCCGGCCAGAAAATCGAATTTTTGCCTTATCGCCCGGCCGATGCCAGCAAGATGACCACCGAAGTCAGTTCGCGCATTTTGCAGGCCAATGGCCCGGCGATTCCCATTGACTACCGTTTACGGTTAAAGGATGACGCCTGGAAAGTGTTTGACATCACTATCGACGGTATCAGTCTGGTCACCAATTACCGCAACAGTTTTGCCGGGGATATTCGCGCCGTGGGTATGGATGGTTTAATCGACAAACTCAACGCCAAGCTCGCTGATAAAGCCGGTGATCAACCGGAAACCGCCGCCAAACCGGCCAAGAGCTCCTCGTGATTACCGTGCAACGCAGCCAGGGCAGTATCGAACTGACAGGTGAGCTCAATCACGTAACGGTTGCCGGTGTGCTGGCGCAGAGTGCTGACTGGTTTGCCGGCGCGCCACTGAACATAGGTTTGCAGGGTATCACCCACAGCAACAGCGCAGGCCTTGCCCTGTTGCTGGAGTGGCAAAAAATTGCCCGGCAGAAACAGGTGTCTATCCAGTATCATAATGTCCCTGAGCAGTTGCTAACCATCGCCCGTGCTTATGGCGTGGATCAATTGCTGTCAGTACGTCAATAACTTTAACTACACACCAAAGTAAAACACATGAACAAGTTACTCATTCAGGGTGGCGTTCGCCTCGATGGCGAAGTCCGTATTTCCGGCGCCAAAAATGCGGTGCTGCCGATTATGGCAGCTACCTTGCTGGCCGAAGGCCCAACCGTGGTGGAGAACGTGCCGCATTTGCTGGACGTTACCACCACGGTGACCTTGCTGACGCATCTGGGCGCCAGCGTCACCATGGATGAAAAAATGGGTATAGAAGTCGATACCGCCACCCTTAACTCGCAGCTGGCACCCTATGAGCTGGTGAAAACCATGCGTTCTTCCATCCTGGTGCTCGGTCCCTTGCTGACGCGTTATGGCAAGGCGGATGTATCGCTGCCCGGTGGTTGTGCCATTGGCTCGCGGCCAGTGAATCTGCATATCAAGGGCCTGCAGGAAATGGGTGCCGAAATCGAAGTCAAAAACGGTTTTATCCATGCCCGTTGCGATCGCCTGCAGGGCGCACGCCTGGTGATGGAAATGGTGACGGTAACCGGCACCGAAAACCTGATGATGGCCGCTGCACTGGCCAAAGGCACTACCGTGCTGGAAAACTCGGCGCGTGAGCCCGAAGTGGTGGACCTCGCCAATTGCCTGATTGCCATGGGTGCCAAAATCACGGGTGCCGGTACCGACACCATCACCATCGAAGGCGTTGATAAGTTAACGGGTTGCCGGTATCGCGTGGTACCGGACCGTATTGAAACCGGTACCTTTCTGGTGGCAGCCGCGATTACCGGCGGCCGCGTCAAGTTGAAAAATACCGATCCACGACTGCTCGATGCCGTACTGCATAAACTCACCGAAGCCGGAGCGGAAATCACCACGGGCGATAACTGGGTGGAGCTCAATATGCATGGCAGACGGCCTCAGGCGGTGAATATTCGCACCGCGCCGTACCCGGCATTCCCCACCGATATGCAGGCCCAGTTTATGGCCCTGAACTGTGTGGCCGAGGGTGCCGGCACCGTTGTCGAAACCATTTTTGAAAATCGCTTCATGCATGTACAGGAACTGCAACGCATGGGGGCAGATATTGAAGTCCAGGGCCATACCGCCATCGTCCGTGGTGTGGAAAAACTCACGGCCGCGCCGGTCATGGCGACCGATTTGCGAGCTTCAGCCAGCCTGGTGCTGGCGGCCCTGGCGGCTGAAGGCGAAACCGAAGTGCAGCGCATTTATCACATCGATCGTGGTTATGAATTAATAGAAGAAAAGCTGGCATCACTGGGTGCCAGAATTCGACGCGTACAGGCCTAGTCACAGCCAGCATCTATGGCTTCAGTGATGCCGAAGTGATATTTCGGCATCACTTCCTCCCAAACGAAAAATCTCTGCCTACAATCAAATTGCACCCTGTTCACTGGGGTTATAACTGGCTGGCGGTATCAGATCATGAGTGAAAGACTTTTCCGAATTATTCTCGGGCTCTCCCTGTTAGTGTTTTTGGCAGTAGACATACCGGAACTGGTGTATGCCTATATTGGCATGCTGATGTTTGAGGGTATTACCAACTGGCGTATTCCGATTCTGGTATCCAAAGCTCGATACGGCGATAAATACATGGAAGCCGTTAATGCCTGTAGTGGCGTCAAACTAAACTTTGAGGCCGAACGCATGCTGCGGTTTCTGGTGGCTGTGTTACTGGTGCTGAGTTATATCCTGTTTAATGAAATGCTGT
>JACPVK010000153.1 GCA_016191795.1 Gammaproteobacteria bacterium | reverse complement strand
TAATAATAATTAAAAAAAAAGCCGTAGTGGCACGGCTTTTTTGAGGACTGAAACATCCGGGTACTAGCCTTTGGCCGGAAATATATGCGGTGCATGGCAGCTCACGCACTCGCCCGGGTTTTTGGGATGTTTGCTGGCCGTCAGCGCGGACGAGTGACAGGTCAGACATCGATCCTTGCCCACCACATAACCGGTGGCGCCCATACCCAGGTAATAGCCGGTGAGATTGGGTTTGGGCAATCCCACTTCGACGGCGGTGTGGGTGCCGTGACAGGCGTTGCACTTGACCATGGCGTGCGTCATGAGTGATTGCGAATAGTCATTAACCAGTTTGGCACTGGCTTCATGACAACCACCTGATAAACATGCACCACTGTATTCCACGGCGAAGCTGGTGTCGTAAACCTGGGCGAGGGTAATGTCACCACCAGGTGCGGCCCAGCTGCCAGACGATGTGCACAACGCAGATATCATAACCACCACGATCGACAGCTTGTTTGATAACAGATTATTCAAATTCATAATATTCATCCCCTTAAGCTTTGGCGAGATTAATGGCGCAGTGTTTGTAAATAGGCTGGCCGCTAATCGCATCGACGTAGTTGATGGTTAAGCGGTTGGTGGCCACCTTGCGTCCCGCGTTTTGCATTAAATCGGTGGGGTCGATGTCACCGAAATGCATGGGCATGAAACACGCGCCCGGTGCGACGGTGTCGGTCACTTTGGCTTTTACCGTTACCGTGCCGCGGCGTGAGGTGACGCGTACTAAAGTGCCGGTAATGACACCCAGTGCGCTGGCGTTAACCGGGTTAATTTCGATATAGGTTTCCGGCACCATTTCATGCAGCTGTGCCACGCGTTTGGTTTTGGTGCGGCTGTGAAAATGTTCGATCACTCGACCACTGTTGAGCCAGTAGGGGTAACTGGCATCGGGTACTTCCGGTGGTGCTTCGTAATCCACCGCCCATAAATAAGCGCGTGATTTATTTTCCGGATCGATCCACTCAGCAGTGGGTGTTTTACCGTACTGGGCGCGATCCCAGTTGGTGCTGAACTTGCCGTCGGTGTACAGCCGTTTGCCGCCCAGCACATTGGTGGTGGTGGATGGCCAGGGAATGCCGTTATTGGATTCGAGGTTGGTGTAGGTCATGCCACTCATGTCGCAGGCGCGGCCACTGGATGCGATTTTCCACTCGTTAAAACATTGCTCGGTGGTGGTGAAGTTGACCAGTGATTTGCCACTGCTGTCGCCATAACGCGCCGGGTTCATCGCCGCCAGTTTGTCGGCCACCATTTTGATAATGTCGAAATCCGAATAGGCGCCGTAACTCGGGCGCAGTTCGAAGCCGGGTGGATTGACCGCCTGTTTGCCCAGATTCACCTTGCGTTCGGAGCAGGTGTAAACACCGGTTTTTTCGCCCCATTGCGCGGCGGGTAAAAACAGATCGGCATAGTGTGCGGTTTCCATGGGTGTGTAAATATCCTGCACAACAACAAACGGCCGGCCGGGATTATTGAAATCCAGATACGAATAAAATTTATTCAAATCCGGTAACGTGACTGCCGGATTGGTGCAGGCATTCCAGAATACTTTCAGTTGACCATTCTTCATCATGTCCACCATGGAATTGATGGCCTGATAATCCTTGTTCGACGTGACTATCGTGGTGCCTTTGCGCGGAATGCGTCCTGCGGGAACTTTCCACAAGGATTCAACTGCCGACACATGGCTTTCATTGTAAACATTGCGATACGCCGCCAGCCCGGATGATCCACCGGCTTCGCGGTTGCTCATGGCGGTGGCCTGGCCGGTGATGGAAAACGGTGACGAGCCGGGACGACCAATTTTGCCGGTAATAAGATGCATGGCGCACAGCAAACGTACCGTGTTGGTGCCACCCATGGATTGATACACACCCATCACAAACATTGACAGGGTTTCAGGTGAAGTGGCAATCCATTGCGCCGCCTTTTGAATATCGGCTGCTGGTACACCGGTAATACTGGAAACATAAGCGGGTGTATAGCTTGCAACTTTTGCCGCCAGTGCCGCGTAATTGCGGGTGTAGTTGTTGATGTATGATGAGTTGATCCAGCCGTTGGCAATTATTTGTTGCAACAGTCCATTCATTAACGCCACATTGGTACCGGCGCGCAGTTGCAAATGTAAATCGGCACTGCGTGCGGTTTGTGTGCGGCGCGGATCAGCGACAATTAATTTTGGCGCGCGCGCCGATTTGCGCGCTTTGATAATACGTCGCCAGATTTGCGGATGCATTTCCGCCGGGTTCATGCCAATGAGGAAAAAACAATCGGTGCTTTCAATATCGTCATAACAGCCGGGCGGGCCATCGGTGCCGAAGCTGGTCATGTAGCCGTACACGGCAGACGCCATGCATAACCGTGTATTGGAATCCATGGTGGCGGTGCCGATGGCGCCCTTGCCGAGTTTGCCCATGGCGTAATATTCCTCCAGCATCCACTGGCCGGTGTTGTAAATGCCAACCGAATCCGGGCCATAACCATTCACCGCATCATTAATTTTGCTGGCCAGCAGCGAAATGGCGTCGTTCCAGGTGATGATGTCGTAACCACCGGCGGCATTGCGCAGCAGCGGATATTTGCCGCGCTCGCCCACACGCAAATCCTGATCGTTGAGCAATTTGTGTTCGTACAAACCTTTAACGCAAAGACGACCGGCATTGGTTGGGTGTTTGTCATTGCCTTTTACCGCCACCGCTTCACCGGCCGCATTCACACCAATTTTTAAACCGCAGCCTACGGAACAATAACCGCAAACCGAATACACCCATTGGGTGACGCTGTCGAAAGTATCATCGGCACGTGCGTCGCCACTGGCTAACAGATTGAGTATGCCGCCCCCGACGACTGCCTGAGTGCCGAGCAGGGCGCTCCATTTCATGAACAGGCGACGGTCGTGATTGATTAATAAGGGTTCGTGTTTGAGTTTGTAAATTTCTTCGTGAGTGAACGGATGCAACGGGATATCGTCATCGATCTTATTTGCCATGCGCCTCATCTCCAGCTTGTAAGTGGATAATAAAAAAATGGTGGGCATCACCATTCAGGGTGAGGGGAGTATTCGGGCAGGTGATTAAAACTGACAATGACAATTGTCAGCAGGCCGTGGGCAGATGTTTTCTTTTGTGAAATCGGGATAAATTCCCGGTGATAAGTAAACAGCGTAAGTTATTGATGTGAGGGCTAACCGGAATGGCACTTACTTAAGATTGTGGGAGCGGGCCATGCCCGCGACTGTTTGATCAAAAGCTCAGGTCCGCAAATAAATTCAAACAGGGTAAATGCTTTTTTTCCATTATCGTTTATTTGCGGACTCGTTATTTTATTGTTTTGTTGCGGGTATGGCCCGCTCCCACACG
>JACPVK010000152.1 GCA_016191795.1 Gammaproteobacteria bacterium | reverse complement strand
CCGCAAACCGCACTTACTTGTCCGTCGGGTTTGCGTATGGGAAATTTTTTATTGATATAGCTGCAGTTACCGTCTTTTGTGGCGATCAATTCTTCGTATTCCAGGACCTGTTCGCTCTCCAGGACCCTGATATCATCTTGCCGATATCGAATAGCTCGCTCTTCATCAAACAATTCCCTGTCATTAGCGCCCGCAATCTGCTCACGCTTTTTTTTCGGCAAATATTCAAACTGCCGGTTTGATAGCTGATATATCCCCTGGCTACTTTTCAGGTAAATTGCCGTGGGAATATTGTCGATAATGGATGAGAGTATAAGTTTTTGAGCCTGATATTTTTTGCTATCTACAATATGGCTAACAACAAACAAAACTACCGCCAGCATCAGCAACCAGATATCTGGCTGGTCAAGCAGATTATTTTCCCATAGTATCAGCCCGGCACTGATAATAAATAACAGGTATGCCAGAATCCGAATTCCAGTGCCGATCTTGTTGCGCATGCGGGAACCATTAACAAGAAGTTTGTTGTCCCTATCCAATTATCAGTCCCTCGATAAACCCTGATATAGAGCCATCCACAACTTAAAGCACAGGAACCAGGAGTATGCAAATCAAACACCCTCTTTATATGAAATCAGGAGGTTTTCTGGCCAAAAAAAATGCCACCGGTTACCCGGTGGCATGACCACGCTAATGCTTAGCCCGAGATGACACCCGGGATAAACGCTCCTTCAATCAGATGTCAGTTGAGTCAGTTCCTGCCTGATAGCCATTTCGCATAAGCTTGCCCAAAGCCTGATTGAGCTTGTGGCTGCGTGGCAGGAATGGCAGTGGACAACGCTGGCGTATACCAAGCTGTTCGCGCATCAGTCGTAAGCCAGGATGACGATTATCAATCTGCAGACCCTTTTTTAAGGCAACAACGGTGTTCTTGCGATTTTTGTGAAACCATTCGGCACGGGCCAGATTCAAAAACACGTCACCATCGTGAATTTCACTACGGGCAACACTGCGACACAGATCCAGACCGCTTTTATCGCCGGACAGCACGCGAGCCAGACCGCAATACGAGGCATACTTGCTGTGATAGATATCATTACGACCTACCGACTGGTAAGCCAGTTGAAAACGTTCTACTGCCTGGGGAATTGCGCGATCTCGCAGGTATTCGATACCTTCAACAAAATCGGTGCAGCAGGTGCTGAAATCTTCGTATACGGGTTGCAGGGGAGCCATCATGCCTCCAAAAGACGATTAACGCTAGTCAGTGATTTTCCTCAGCGGCAGATTATCTACCACTCAATGCGAGAAAGTCACCACCTCAATATGGATCATTCAGGCTGATGCATTCCATTTCAGAACCAGATCTCAAACCATCAGCCTGTAGTAAATCGAGGCAGCATCTGTGCCAGATCGTATCAAGAGTGAAAAATCAGCGAGATACGAAAAATTGAGAACCAGATATCATGCGGATGCCATCATTTTGTAAAAAAAACCGACGTTATTTTATAGGCAATTAACGATAGAATATTAGTTTTTAATAATATTTACTATAAATCAATGGCTTGAAATATAAACTTAATGTGTAAAAGTTGCCGTCAGTCAAATTATTTAGCCCAAGCAATAACAATAATAACTTAAATATCAATAGCTTAGTTATCCGGCGCGGCTAGCGACAGAGCCATTTTGTACACCAGGTTTTTCTTCTCACCTGTAATACGAGCCGCCAGTGCACTGGCCTGCTTAAGAGGTAATTCTTCCAGCAAAATGGCCAGTACTGCGCCTGTATCCACGGCCGTACCTGCAGCCTGCTTAATGGCACCCTGCACCACCAGTACGAATTCACCTTTTTGTTGATTGGAGTCCGCCTTAACCCAATCACACAAGCTGGCTATATCAGCTCGATGCAGGGTTTCAAACGTTTTACTGATTTCACGCGCCAGCAATACCAGGCGATCGCCACCAAACACCGTTTGCATATCTTGCAAGGACTCAACAATCCGGTGACTGGATTCATAAAACACCAGGGTGGCTGTTTGCTGCGAGAACTCTTCAAAAAAATGTTTGCGTGCCGTGGATTTGCTGGGTGCGAATCCGGCAAATAAAAACCTGTCCGTCGCCAGGCCGGCAGCCGACAAGGCGGCCACGGCGGCACAGGGTCCAGGCAGGGGGTTCACCTTGATGCCGGCTTCATGGGCCGCATTGACCAGCCTGTAACCTGGGTCACTCAATAATGGCGTACCGGCATCCGACACCAGTGCAATACTGGCACCGGTACGCAATTTTTCGATTAATACCGGAGTCTGTTGCGTTTCATTGTGATCATGGTAGGGTGTCATTGGAGTACGGATAGCAAAATGTGCCATCAGATATTGGCTATGACGGGTGTCTTCGGCAGCGATTAAATCAACCTGCTCCAGTACCGACACAGCACGCGGTGACATATCGGCCAGATTACCAATCGGGGTTGCCACAACATAAAGTGTGCCCTGTTTCATTGACACTCACTACTCCACACAAGATACTTTCGCCCGCCATCATAACCCAGCCACTTCAATACATGACTTCTTTGCGACATATACTCACAGGCCTGTTTCTCAGTTTGATACTTGCATCCTGCGTCACGCCACCGCCTAAAAAACCGATGCCGTCAGTCACCATGCCTGCCGAGCAACCAGCCGTTCCCGGCATGCCGGCCGCACGGTCGCCTGAAGAATTTATGGCGCAATCGCTTACCACCACCGGCGAATTGCGTTATCAGCTGCAATTGGCTGCCGCTCGTTTGTACATCACCAGTGATCAACTGGATCAGGCGCTTGAAATTTTACGCGGCATCCCGCCGGTCTCGGCATCCGCCGCAACCCGTCGCCAGATAAAAATTCTTTCGGCGCACATCGCGCTGGCCATGAACCAGCCACGCGAGGCATTGAGCCTGCTGGTATTTACCGAAATTTTACCCGCGGCTGAACAACTTCAGGTATCGGAAATTCGCGCCCAGGCATTTCAGGAGGCAGGCTACCCGCTGGAGGCAGTGAAAACCCGGGTCCAGATGGAAAGCCTGCTAACTGATCAGATCCGGCAGCAGGAAAATCACAAGCTCATCTGGGAAACACTGTCACTGCTGCCCGCCACCACACTCAATCAAGTCAGTGAAGCACCGCTACACCCGCAGTTAATGGGCTGGGTTGAGCTGGCCAAAATTGCCAAGCGCAGTCAGATCGACTGGCAATATCTGCAACAGGGCCTGATCGACTGGCGTCGTCGCTACCCGGATCATCCGGCCGCCAGACTCTTTATTCAGGAGCTGGGCAGTCGCCAGATTGAACTCATCGACAGACCTAAAAACATTGCTGTTATGCTGCCCTTAACCGGCCGTTATGCCGCTATTGGCGCTGCCATTCGTGATGGCATTATGGCCGCCTACTATCGCCACCCCGATGCCAGTTATCGACCGGAAATTCATTTCACCGACACCGGTGACAACGGCAATATCTGGACACAATACGAAGCGGCCGTCGATAAAGGTGCCGAATTTATTATTGGTCCGTTCCAGAAAAATGAAGTGACGACACTCAGCCAGAGTTCCGACGTCACCATTCCCACCCTGACACTTAATTACTCGGATCAGGCTACGCAGGCTTCGACAAAATTATTCCAGTTCGGATTATTACCGGAAGATGAGGCCAGCCAGGCAGCCGAAATGGCCATACACAATGGCCTCATGCATGCCGCCACACTGGTGCCCACTGGTGAATGGGGCCAGCGCCTGTTACTGGCATTTCAACAACGGTTTGAAGAGCTGGGTGGCGAAATCATCAGCAGCGAAACGTATACCAGCGGTGCCAATGATTTTAAACATCCGATCCAGCGCATGCTTAATCTCGATGACAGCGAGGCTCGGCGCAACCGATTGCAACGCTGGGTTAAAGCCGAACTTAAATTCACACCTTACCGCCGCCAGGATGTAGACATGATTTTCATCGCGGCTACTCCGCGTGATGCCCGTCAGCTCAAACCGCAATTCAAGTTCCATTACGCCGGGGAACTGCCGGTATTTGCCACCTCGCACATATTCAGTGGCGAGATCGACCGCAACGCCGACCGCGATATCGACGATCTGTTTTACTGCGACATGCCCTGGGTACTGAGTGACAGCCCGCTCAAACAAACCCTGCAAAAACTCTGGCCGTCACAGATTCATTACGGACGTTTTTTTGCGCTGGGTGCCGACGCCTATAATCTGATGCCAATGCTTGGTCGGTTAAAAGCCAACACCTGGGAACGTTTTTCAGGCCACACAGGAAACATCTATCTTGATCCGCAAAATCGCCTGCACCGGGAACTGCTATGGGCGCGTTTCGTCAAGGGAGCGCCTCAATTACTCGACGCCAATAATCCCAACGCCTACGCCAGTTCACGTCGTGACGACGAAGCCGACGAATAAGGGCGAAGCAGCCGAGCAGCTGGCCTGTGCGTATTTACAACAACAGGGATTGCGACTGCTGGAAAAAAACTACCGTTGCCGTCAGGGTGAAATCGACCTGGTGATGCAACAGGGCGACAGCCTGGTGTTCATAGAAGTGCGGCAACGCAGTGATGCCCGGTTTGGCGGCGCCGCCGCCAGCGTCACCACAAAAAAGCAGGAAAAATTACGGCTGACTGCTTTACACTATCTACAGCACAGGGCGCCCGGCGCCAATGCCCGCTTCGACGTCGTGGCGGTCCAGGGTGAACAGACTCAACAACATATCGAATGGATTCGTAACGCCTTTTAGTCGTTGAAAACATTCACCGAAAAGCCGGTAACGCCTGAGCTTTAATGCGCACATCTCTTGAACGCAGAATGAATCGCTCACGCAAGCAACACGACTGGAAAAATCTGAACACATGAATCCACAACAACGCATTGCTCAACACTTTAATGACAGTATTGCCACCAAACAGGCAGCCCTGGGTATTTTACAACCCGTTATTGCCCAGGCTGCCGAGCACATGATTCGCTGCCTGCTGGCGGGTTGCAAAATTTTGTCATGCGGCAATGGTGGCAGCGCCGGTGATGCGCAACATTTTTCCTCGGAAATGCTCAACCGTTTTGAAATGGAACGTCCCGGTTTACCGGCGATTGCACTCACCACCGACACATCAACGATTACTTCTATCGCCAACGACTATCACTACGATCGTATTTTCGCGCGCCAGATTGAAGCGCTTGGACAAAATGGCGACATCCTGCTGGCTATTTCCACCAGCGGTAATTCATCTAACGTTGTTAAGGCCGTTGAAGCCGCGCATTCGCGAGGCATGAGCGTTATTGCCCTGTCTGGCAAAAATGGCGGCGTACTGGTCGATGCCCTTACAGCGAACGATATTGAATTGCGTGTTCCTTCCAACACCACTGCACGCATTCAGGAAACGCATTTACTCATCATCCACTGCCTGTGCGACCTGATTGATCAACAACTTCTGGGCAACTAAGTGAACGCAACCTGTTTGCAGCAACTGCAAGCCATGCTACCGGCCGGATCCGTACTTGTTGCGCCGGCTGAATGCCTGGCTTATGGTTATGACAATTCGCGTCGCCAGGCCATGCCTGAAGCCGTTGCACTGGTTGAAACCGAACAGCAGGTTATCGACATTATTCGTTTGTGCTACAGCAACAACATAGCGCTCACCGCACGTGGACGCGGCACCGGCACCACCGGTGCGACAGTGCCCACACATGGCGGTATTGTCATGTCGTTTGAGCGCATGAATAAAATCCTGCAGGTTGATACCGACAATCGCGTCATGGTGGTGCAACCCGGCGTCACCAATCAACAAGTTCAGCAGGCGGCGGCGCAACACGGATTTTTCTGGGCACCCGATCCAACCAGTGCGGCCTATTGCACAGTGGGCGGTAACCTCGCCTATAACTCTGCCGGGCCGCGTGCGGTTAAATACGGCAGCTGCCGGGAAAACACCCTCGGCTTACGCGCCGTCACCGGCGAAGGCAATGTGATCAAATGCGGTGTTTACACCACCAAGGGTGTCGTGGGTTACGATTTAACACGTTTGATAATCGGTTCTGAAGGCACGCTGGCCATCATTACCGAAGCCACGCTTAAACTGTTACCAAAACCCGAAACCAAACGCACTTTCATGGCGCTATATAACAGCATGGATGCCGCAGCGCGTGCCGTGTCAAATATCATGGCGCAAGCCGTCACACCCTGCGCACTGGAATTCATGGATGAAAATGCCATCAACATGGTGCGTGAATATGCACAAACCAGCTCCGGCACACAGTTACCCCAGCAGGCCACTGCCCTGTTGATGATTGAGATTGATGGCAGTCGCGCACATCTGGATGCCGAAGTAAACAGTGTTGATAACGCCGCGCGCGTCCCTGGCCACATCGCCACTCAACATGCCGTAACACAACAGGAAGTGGATGCACTCTGGCAAACACGCAAAGCCTTATCACCCTGTTTGCGCAAGATTGCTCCCAAAAAAATCAATGAAGATGTCGTCGTGCCGGTATCACGCATGGCCGATCTCATCAATGGGCTCAATCAGCTGAGTACACAGTACAAGATTCCAATCGTTAATTTTGGACATGCCGGCAACGGTAATATTCACGTCAATCTGCTGGTCAATCCGGATGATGCGCAGGCCATGCATAACGCCGAGCTGTGCCTGGAAGCGGTGTTTGATCTGGTGATATCACTCAATGGCACATTGTCCGGTGAGCACGGTGTCGGTATTGAGAAGCGTGACTTCATTTACAAGGAATTGTCTGCCAACGAAATTAAAATCATGCATGCAATCAAACAGCAATTTGATCCACATAATATTCTCAACGCAGATAAAACGCTGCCACTCCTGTCATCTCAATAAGCTATCTGGATATTTTAGAAAAACGTTACATCCAACGCAGAGGCGCAAAGACGCTAAGCACACAAATAAGACATATGTGATGTTGTACGCCTCAAGATAAGATTTCTGCCGCAACCATCCTTGTCACGCATTCAACAGATTTTTCTTTCTTTGCGCCTTCGCGACTTTGCGACTTTGCGACTTTGCGACTTTGCGTTGGATGTTCGTTTTTCTCGACAAGCTACCAGTCAGATCTGTCCGCGGCGCTTTAAAGCCAGATATTCGTTGATTAAACTGACATGCAATTGCTGTGGCAGGGCATCTGCAATCAGGACACCCTGTTTGCGCAAGCCTTCCAGTAATCGATGACGCTTGCTGACAAAATCCACTGCACCGGAATAACTGAGTGCGGAATCAAAATGACTGACATCCTGATGCAACATGTCCTGCAGAAAAGGCTCTCTCAGATTCGCAACAATAATCAAATGTCGCTTTGACAGCAACCTGATACAGGCCTTGAGATCTTCCGCATCTTCATCATGCAGGTTGGTGATCATAATCACCAGTGAACGTTTCTTGTGCGCATTCATTAACCGCTGCGCAGCTTCGGCAAAATCGCTGGTCGTGGTACTGCTGTGCAAATCATAAACCTGATTGAGCAGTGTATTAATACTGTTCTGGCCTTTCACAGGAGATAGCCAGCGATCATTGCCGGCAAAGGTCATCAAACCAACGGCATCGCCCTGATGCAATGCCACGAAGCTGGTCAGTAAAAATGCATTTAACACATGGTCAAAATAACTGAGCTCGCCTTCCTTGTTATGCATGCGTCGACCACAGTCAAGTAGAAACACAATATCCTGATCGCGCTCATCCTGATATTCACGCGCAATGGGTTTACGCATTCTGGCAGTAGCGTTCCAGTCCACCTGATTCAGGGAGTCACCTTCACGAAACTCACGCAACTGATGAAAATTCATACCCTGGCCACGGCGTTGCATGACATGAATACCGATCTGTCGAATATGCCGATGCAGTCCCAGGGTTTTATATTGCGCAATTGAACGAAAATTCGGATAAATTTTCACACGTTGATTCTGGCCGCGTAATAATAAAAACTGCCACAGACCCAGGCGTGAGTGTATGCGCAAGCGTATATAACCAAATAATGCCTCGCCGCGCTTTACCGGGTGAACACTATATTCCATAGCTGCTTCACCTTTCACCGGCACCTCAATCTGCCTTGGCAAATGTGTAGCAGTGACCTCTTCCGGAAAGTCATCCGTCGCGATCAGACGAACCGGGCGATCAAGCTGATTCGTTATTTGCAAAATAATTTTATTATCGACGCCCAGTGCCAGGCTGGCAGGTGTAAGTCTCACGGCATTCAAACCATCCAGTTGCCTGGCAGAAATCTTCCAGTCAATCACAGCACTTACAACCAGAAAAAGAAACATCACCCACCAGGCAGTCGACAGCCAGAATTCGAGCGAGCTCAATCCCAGAACCCTGATAACAATTAAAACTGTAGACAGTGCAACCAGTATCCCTAGCAACAGCAACAGACGTGTACCGGGCCTCATTGTCGTGGCGCTTCTACCGATTGCAAAATTTTGCTCAATACCTGGTCTGGCGTCAGGCCATCAATTTCAACATCGGCTGACAGGGATATCCTGTGTCGCATAACCGGCAACGTCACGGCCTTGATGTCATCTGGCAACACAAAATTACGGCCGCTCAGCATGGCGCGTGCGCGTGCACAACGCACCAGACCAATACTGGCTCTTGGGCCTGCACCTTGTACAATTGCCGCACTTTCACGCGTTGCTCGCACCAGTCTGACGGAGTAATTTACTATTTGCTCATCAACAACAATTTGCGTCATCAATTGCTGTATTTGCACAATGTCTGATTCATTGAACAAAGGCGCGATATTGGCATTCAACAATGGGTCATCCATATTGGCATTGCATACCAGTCGCGTTAGTTTAATTTCATCTTCGTAATCTGGAAAATCGATAAATATCTTCATCAGAAAGCGATCCAGCTCGGCTTCCGGCAGCGGATAAGTTCCTTCCTGTTCTATCGGATTTTGTGTTGCCAGAACCATAAAAGGCCTGGGTAACTCGCGCGCCACACCGCTGATAGTAACCTGTTTCTCCTGCATCACTTCCAGCAATGCCGCCTGGGTTTTTGCAGGCGAGCGGTTAATTTCATCGGCCAACAACAGATTGGTAAAGACTGGCCCTTTTCGAAAACGAAAATCGCCATCTTTCATATTAAAAATAGTATGGCCCGTAACATCCGCCGGCATCAGATCGGGCGTAAACTGAATACGCTTGAAGCTGCCGTTAAAACAGGCAGCCAGCGTTCTCACCAGCAAGGTTTTACCCAGCCCCGGTACGCCCTCAATTAATACATGCCCATTTGCAAACAAGGCAATAAGTACCTGGTCAATAACCTTATGCTGACCAATCAGGATCTTGCCGATACTGTCACGCAATTCGGCAAGTTTGGGTTGAATTGAATCCATGGTTATAACTGAGCCGGCAACTACGTCATTCATAATGCATTCCTGAGTAACTGAAGATGATTCATAATTTTTGTAAAATCGTTTTCGTTTGCTGTTATGTTTTCTTGCAGAGCTGATTTAATTATTTTCGGATCAAGCCCGGTATGCTCTGCAATCATATTTAATCTTGCGACCTGATCCGCATCATTACTTCCAGGAAGAGCGACAGCAATACGCCTGTTTAATTCCCTTCGCACAGGCTCTATTAAGGCTCGCATATCACCCTGGCGCCAGTAATATTGCGAACTCGCCTGGATATGCTCAGCAAGTGAACGTCGTGCTTCAATTGTCAGTTGCCTCGCAGTCCCAAAACGTCTTCCCCTGAAAAACAACCATGCAAGTAATAATACAAGTAAACCAGTTACCGTTTCAGGTGCATACTTGCCGATATAGTAAAACAACGATGCCATCTGCGCACCATACAACATAATCACCTGATCGCTGTTTTCACTGAGCAGCCACAATAAATAGGCATTATCAAGCTCGTCTATCCTGTCTGATTGCCAGATACTCTGGTCCGACAATATCGAGATCAGACCATCGCCATAATATAACTGCAGAAAATGCACACCACTTTCACTGCTGGCAACATAATTTAATTCATATAAAGGAGTGGTTTCATATTTTTCATCATCCAGCGCAGGATGCGTTAAATAGCTACCAGGATCAAAACCGGCTCGTACTTTTGATGGTATACCCTGAAAACCCATGGTGGTTACGTCTTCAGGCTCCTCTGTTTTTTCCTTGTTTTCTTTTTTCTTGCCTGCCAGCCTGTCAAGATTTGCTTTCTCCAGCGCGGTACTGAGCTTTTCCTGTTCGTGCAAATGATTTTCAACTTTAAAATAACTCAGCAACGGATCGGGATTGTGCTTATCGTAAATGGGAGCGGCCACAATCAAATGCCCACCTCCCTTTATCCATTCCAGAATCGCTTCAAGTCGTTTATGCGTCAGCACTTTTCTGACGTCACTGATAAATATAGTGCCGTTTTCCGGCAGGTTTTCGATTTGATGAATATCGTGAGTGGCCAGTACCTGCACGCCTGTTTTTTGTAAAAACAGTTCGGCAGCCAGGAAGGGATTGCGCTGTGCCTTTGTACTCCATCCATCATCCTGCATTTCACTATAAGGCTCCATTACTTTAAAAAATATGTAAGCCGACAGCACTAGCAACAATCCGGATATTATCAATGGCGCTTTAGCTTTCATGGCGCTCCATTATTTGCCATTCAATGCAAAGTTGCTGTAATTGCTGCTCATCAGGGAATACATGTGCATAGGCAATTTTCTGCCACACCATCGTCAATTGATGGACATATTTTTTGATGGCACTATGATAAGAGGCCTGCACTATGACTACACATTCGAGTTCGGTACTGGAGTGATCAAACCTGAATCCGTAGCTATTCATTAATTGCGACAGCATTGCCCGATATAGCAAACCAACTGCATCGCGTTGCTTACCCTGCTTCCACAATATCAGCACCTGGCCGGCAACATCATCCGGCAAACTGCTCTTTCTGACATCCAGACCAAAAAGTACGTCCGGCACAATTTCCACCTGCTGTTTACTTCGAGACGAAGCATTGACTTTAAAGACATGCCTGTATCGAAACAGCAGCCTGATCACTATTGCAATCAATAGCGCTGCGCCCAGCCATAAAAAAACTTCCAGGACTCTGGCCAGTGATACCTGCGAAGCTTCTTCCTTATCGGATTTAAGCGACTCCAGAAATCGGATAATTGACAATAACCACTCGGGTATTTCGCCATCTTCTTTTTCCTGATCCTGACTTTTTTTCAAACGCCAGCCTTCCCGGAACACCTGATGATGAAAT
>JACPVK010000169.1 GCA_016191795.1 Gammaproteobacteria bacterium | reverse complement strand
CGGGCATCAATCGTGGTGTATACCCGCAAACCGCTGGTATAGGCATCTTCACCATAGCGGCTGACCATCTCGGCACGCACCATTTCTGCTACATAGGCGGCCGATACATCAATAGGTGCGTCGAACAAACTGGCATTGGATGGCTCGGCCTTTGCGGCGATCTGCTCTGCTTCAGTGATATAACCCAGGGCATGCATACGACCCAGCACGTAGTCACGGCGAATGGTTGCGCGCTCGGGATTAATAACCGGGTTGTAAGCCGAAGGCGCTTTTGGCAAACCGGCAATCATGGCCATTTGTGACAAATCAATTTCTTCGAGCTGCTTGCCGTAATACACCTGGGCGGCAGCGGCTACACCATATGCCCGGTTACCGAGATAAATCTTGTTCAGATACAACTCCAGAATCTGATCCTTGCTCAACACTCGCTCGATTTTAATGGCCAGCAATATTTCGCTGATTTTTCGGGTATAGGTTTTTTCACTGGTGAGATAAAGATTACGCGCCAGCTGCATGGTAATCGTGCTTCCGCCCTGGCCGCGCTCGCCAGTGGTGGCAAGATTCAAGGCAGCACGCAGCAAGCCTTGATAATCCACGCCGGGGTGTTCATAGAAACGGTCGTCCTCTGCCGCCAGAAAAGCCTGGCGCAGTTTTTCCGGGATATCCGCCAGCGACTTGGGTGAGCGGCGTTTCTCACCAAACTCCGAAATCAAACCGCCATTCGCGGTATAGGCACGTAACGGTACCTGCAATTGCACATCTTTCAGTCCATCGATAGGCGGTAATTTGGGCTCAAGGTATAGATACAAACCCACTACACTGACAATCAGCAACACCAGCAAACCCACCAGTACCTTGAAGCTGATACTGATAAACTTTTGTGTTGATCGAAGAAAATTGAGAAATTTTTGCATAATATCCTTTGAGTCCTCGCAAGAGCGGCGGCTATATCGTCGAGCCCACCCAATCGATGCGCACTTTATATGTATTTACCGGTTTCTGACAGCGACGCATCCAACAAATGACCTTCCCTTACTGGCCAGGCTGTTCAGGCGGCAAAAAATTATACCCGCCAGAGTTCCTGACGGCGATATGTTTTAAAAAATAGACTAGTATTATTCGGTACTTGCGGCTAGTATTTAATGCAAATACGCATAAAGCGGCTATAACTACCTATACATAATGGATAATCAATTGAGGGTCGCCGAGTGTTTCAACTGAAACGCAACAAGCCCAGAATTCTGGGTATAGATATCAGCTCCACCTCCATCAAACTGGTGGAGCTTTCCAGGACCGACAAGGGTTACCGAGTTGAAAGTCTTGCTGTGGAACCATTACCGGCCAATGCCGTGGTCGAAAAGAATATACAGGACGTGGAAGCCGTCGGTGAAACCTTGCAGAAGGCCCTCAAAAAGTCCGGCAGCAAATGCAAATTCACAGCAGTTGCCGTGGCAGGTTCAGCGGTTATTACCAAAATAATAACCATGCCCTCCACCCTGACCGAAAGCGACATGGAAATGCAGATTGAGCTCGAGGCCGATCAGTACATTCCCTATCCACTGGAAGAAATCAATCTCGATTTTCAGATTCTGGGGCCCACCAAAGGCAATCCCGAAACGGTTGACGTTTTGCTCGCGGCCTCTCGCAGTGAAAATGTCGAACTGCGAACAGCCGCCACCGGCATCGCCGGACTGGTCACCAAAATTGTCGACATCGAAGCCTATACCATCGAAAACGCAGCACGATTGCTGGCGCCCTATGAACTCCAGAATGCAAATGAGGAACACCCGTTCGTACTGGCCGTCATTGATATAGGCGCCACCATGACCAGCC
Source organism: Gammaproteobacteria bacterium (assembly GCA_016191795.1). Classification (GTDB taxonomy): domain Bacteria; phylum Pseudomonadota; class Gammaproteobacteria; order SZUA-229; family SZUA-229; genus JACPVK01. Next base: position 2,340 of record JACPVK010000169.1, on the reverse strand, counting down.
TGAACGTAATGGAAAACGGAGATCTGATTTACACCCGTGAGCAGGCATTTGGCGGCAAGCAGCTCACCGAGGAAATTATGCGTCGTTACGGTCTGGCTTATGAAGAAGCCGGACGCCTGAAAAAAGTCGGCGGTTTGCCAGATAACTACATACCCGAAGTGCTGGAACCCTTTAAGGAAACCATGGCACAGCAGGTCAGTCGCTTTCTGCAGTTTTTTTATACCGCTGGACAACACCAGTCTGTCAACAGGATTGCGCTGGCCGGTGGATGCGCCGCCATCCCGGGTATAGACGAGCTGATTGAATCCACTCTGGGCATCAAAACCATTATTTCCAATCCATTTACCAACATGGAACTATCAAGCAGGGTCAATGCACAGGCGCTCAGTAATGACGCACCTGCATTAATGATTGCCTGCGGTCTGGCCATGAGGAGCTTCGACTAATGGCACGCATTAACCTGCTCCCCTGGCGCGACGAACTGCGCAGGGAACAAACCCGTCAATTTGTCAGCATGCTGGCTATTTCCGCTCTCCTTACAGCTGCAATTATTCTGCTGATATATGTCAACATTGCAAAAATGATTGATAGACAGAACTACAGAAACAATATGTTAACCGCTGAAATCGCCAAACTCGAAGAGCAGCTAAAACAAATTGCTGAACTCGAAAGTACCAAGGCGGAACTGCTGTCACGTATGGGAATTATTCAGTCATTACAACAAAAACGACCACAGGTTGTTCACGTATTCGATGAAATCGTACGTACCCTGCCTGAAGGAATTTATCTCACCAATCTCCAACAGTCTGGCGATAACTTTGAGTTTACCGGCATTTCCGAATCCAACGGTCGTGTTTCAGCTTATATGCGCAACATTGATGATTCGGCGTGGATGAAAGATCCAAAGCTCAAGATTATTGAGGCCAAGCGCAAAGACGGTCGCGGCAGTGAGTTTATTATCACCCTCTCGCAAACATCGCCTCAAGAAATTGCCGACGCAAAAAAGGCAGCTGAGGAGAAAAAGCCATGAAGAAGCTGTCAGAAATCGATCTCGGCGAGCTAATCCAGGATCTGCAAAATATTGACATTAACGATCTGAAAAAGATCGGAACAGCGCCCATGCCAGTCAAAATCGCTGCCATTGTCGTTGTATGCATAGTGGTAGCAGTTGCTGGTTTTTTCACCTTAAACAAACCACAACTGGATTCATTAAAGGTTGTAGAAAACAAGGAAATTGAGCTTAGGGCCGAATTTGATAAAAAATCATCCAAGGCATCCAACCTCGAATCTTACAAGCAACAACTGGAGGAAATGAAACGTTCCTTTGGCGCGTTATTACGCCAGTTACCTAATAAAACCGAAATCGAAACCCTGCTGGTTGATATCTCACAAACAGCCATAGCCAGCGGCCTGGATATCGAGTATTTCAAACCCGAAGGCCTGTCTCCTAAAGAATTCTACGCAGAATTCCCGATTAAAGTTCGAGTAACAGGTCGATACCACCAGTTTGCACGTTTTGTCAGTGGTGTAGCCGCACTCCCACGTATCGTAACCTTGCAAAACATTGCCATACATCCGCCAAAAGAAAAGAAAGGCGTAATAATGGAAATGGAAATGACAGCAGTTACCTATCAATACATGGATGAAGCCGAACTCGCCGCAGCAAAACCCAAACCCAAGGGCAAGGGAAAAGCAAAGCCAGGAGCTAAAAAATGATAACCAAAAACATTTTTTATCTGCTTTTGCCTCTCACCATGCTGGCACTCAACGGCTGTAGTCAGGACGTAAGTGATTTACAGGAATTTATTGACCAGACAAAAGTAAAGCATGTTGGCAGTGTCGAGCCGATTCCTCAATTTGAGGCTTACACCAATTTCGTATATTCAGCAGGCGACCTTCGCGATCCATTTGAAACAGCCTTTCAAATGGAAGGCAATGGCGACAAATCAGACAAGCCCACTCTTAATCAGCGCCCACGAGAACCGCTAGAACATTTTCCGCTGGACACATTACGCATGGTGGGGGTACTGCAAAGAGGCAATAAAATATGGGGGCTGATCAAAGACCCGCAAAACGTTGTTCATCGCGTCGAGGAAGGCAATCATGCTGGTAGTAATGAAGGTGAAATCACTTCAATCACTGAAGATAGAATAGAGTTGCTTGAAATTGTTGCAGATGGCATGGGTAACTACGTAGAACGCAATGCGACGCTGAGCGTAGGCGAACAATAAAGTGGAGTCACAGTATTATGTACATTAAGACCAATACCCCTATATTCCCGAACATAAAAAAAATTATGTCGGGCCTGATTGTTTTTGCGTTATTTTCTTGCGGCAATGT
>JACPVK010000168.1 GCA_016191795.1 Gammaproteobacteria bacterium | reverse complement strand
GTGTTGGCGCAAAACGACCGTACATAGCTTGATCAGAGGCTCCTTAAGTAACTGTTACTACCGGAACACTTGAAAAGAATACCCTTATGTTTCAGGCAAAAAAAGAATTCACCACAGAGAACACAGAGATCACAGAGATCACAGAGAAATGCACACAAAATCCTCTGTGCTCTCTGTGTTCTCTGTGGTAAGAAAATAAGGATGGTATTCTTTTTATGCGACTCGTTAGTAATTACACGAATACGGATATCGCTGTTGTATCCGGTGTGTGCCGAGTTTATGTCATCACGTTGTCATATTGAGTAGTCAGTATCTAATTCTTGTATTTGCCCTGTATTTATTCTTCTTGCGTTATCTTCATCTGCATAATTTGTTGTCATAAAAAATTCAAACAAAATTGTCTTGACGTTAACACAACTGCAACGTACCCCGCCCACACTGCGCCTGCCGTGAAACAAACGGCACTGTCATGGTTTGACTGAATGGATTGCCGGCATTGCCGGAAACGGGGCAAGGATGCCAGGGACGGCCGGGATTTTCCGGCATTGAAACACTACTTTTAATTGAGGATAAAAAATGAAGATCAAAGCTCTTGCTGTAGGCGTACTGCTGGCCATTGCCGGTTCAGCCAATGCTGCTATCAATCCTGGTTCTGTCGGTGCACCTACCAACGGTAACAGTGAATTTTTCCTGACTGTATTCGATCCTAGCGCCCAGATGTCTTTCAATCTGGACATGGGTGGTGATGCATACAGTTTCTATGGCACCAATTCCTTTGCCTCTTTCAATCTGGCTGCTGATGCCGATTATGCTGCTTTTGTTGGCCAGACGGACCTGCGTTTCACCGTAACAGCTGCGTATCGCAATTTCGATACGGTTGAAGACGTTGCAGCCTGGGGTATGTATTCCACCAGCGGAAGTTCAGCATCTGCCTTAACAACCACCTTGAATACTCTTACCGCGATCGAAGGCGGAGCATCACGTATTTCCAACATGGCTTTGAATATCAACGGTAATGCAGCTGAAACTGGTCAACCAAACAGTGGTTTTGCTTCTTTCGAGATAAACAACTCGTCTGTAGCTGTGATCGGTGGTACCGGTTACTACGACGTACCGACCTGGAATGACACCTTGGGTGGTACCGGTTACACCGCTTCCGGTGCAGTGGGTTCAGCTCTGGATTTTTATCATATAGGTCTGGATGTTAACGAACTTGTTAACAATGGCATGGAAGTGTCCTACGCCCAACTGCTGGGTAGCTGGAGTCTGGGCACCAACGGCATGCTGACTTACTCCGCTGCCGGTACCAATCCGGTTCCGGTTCCGGCTGCTGCCTGGTTGTTCGGTTCAGGTCTGCTGGGTCTGGTTGGCGTTGCCCGTCGCAAGGCTGCTTAATCAACTTTTAGTTGCTTCCTCTCTGCCGAGAGAGGAAGCAATACACAAATTTTTTAGAGGACATTCTCATGTTTAATAAAGTATCTGTTGCCATTGCTGCGGCCCTGTTCAGCTCAACGGCTTTCGCTATCGCTCCCAACGTTGCACCGGACATCGAAATTTTCATGTCTGGCGCTTCTGCCCAGGATAACGGCATTGCCGCCCTGTTTACCGACCTGTGCGTTGCCGGTACCACTGACGTCTATAAAGACGGCGTTGTGCCTGCTCCTACTGGTTCCAGCCATTTTGCCTATTACTGCACCATGGATGTCACCCAGGTGACTGATGGTTCCGGCGTAGGCGCGGGCATGCAGGACTGGATTGCTGCGCATCCCGGTGTTAACCCCAACGTACTGTTCCACAAACGCGCTGCTGGCGGTTCCGCTCAAGGTGTGAATCCGGTTATTGATGAAACAGCCATTGCACACATGGTTATCAACAATGGTAACTGCACCGAAACAGCTGCTGGCAGCCGTCTCTGGGCTTGCAACATCACCAATGCTGGTAACACTGTTAACGTGGTATCTGATGCCGGTGTGTCTGACGTGAATCCTGAAATGTTTGTCGGTGATAACGTACCTGCTGGCTTCGGTCCTATCAATGCCTCGGTTGTAGCTGCGAAAATGACTGTGGTACCGGGCGCTGCCCTGGTATTCGGTATTCCGGTTTCACTGCCCATGTACAATGCCTTGCAGCTCGCTCAGGGCAAAACGGTAGGTGCGATTGATGAAGCTAATATGCCATCTTTGAGCAAGGCTGAAGTAGCTAGCATCATGGCCGGTAAAGTCAAGAACTGGAACCAGTTCAAGGCGGGTCCTGCTGGTCAAGGTCTGCGTGACTATGTGGTTGCTCTGGGTGGTGTTGCACCTTCCAGCAATCTGGTGAACATCTGCCGCCGTGTCAACGGTTCAGGTACCCAGGCGCAGATGAACGCCAAGTTCATGAACTATCCCTGCACAGCCGGTGCACTGGCGCCTACCGTTACTTCCAACACCTTCACCGGTCCGGTTGTGACTCTGAACTCCAGTTCTGGCAATGTGGATACCTGTTTGAACACAGCCGCTACCAACAACCGTTGGGCTGTCGGTTTGCAGGCTCTGGAAAAGAACTTCCTGGTTGGCGGTGCTTACCCTCTGGCTTACCGCTTCGTGAAGATCGATGGTGTTGCACGG
>JACPVK010000186.1 GCA_016191795.1 Gammaproteobacteria bacterium | reverse complement strand
TTTCATGTTTATTTTCTGAAAATTGTAAACGATAAAAATTGGCGTATGCCCCATTCAGCTGCAACAAATCCTGATGGGTGCCGCTTTCCACTATACGACCGTCTTCCATTACCAATATCAAATCAGCATTTTCAATGGTGGACAGGCGATGAGCTATCACCAGTGTGGTGCGATTTTTTAACAGGGTGACCAGTGCCGACTGAATATGGCGTTCCGATTCGGTATCCAGCGCCGAGGTGGCTTCATCCATAATCAGAATCGGTGCGTCTTTGAGCAAGGCACGTGCAATCGCGATGCGTTGTCTTTGCCCGCCCGACAGTTTTACTCCGCGTTCACCCACCATGGTTTGAAGACCTTCAGGCTCGCGTTCGATAAATTCCCAGGCGTGTGCCGCTTTTGCCGCAGCAATAATTTGTTCTTCGGTGACATCTTTTAAACGACGGTAGGCAATATTGTGTGCAACCGTGTCATTGAACAAAACGATTTCCGGGCCGACATAGGCAATCTGATCACGCAGGTCTAGTAATTCAAAATCGCAAATATCGTGCCCATCAATTAACACTTGTCCGTTGTAATCGTCATACAGGCGCGGCAATAAATTAACCAGTGTCGACTTGCCGCTACCTGATTTACCTACCAGCGCAATTGTCTGGCCAGGTTTTATATGCAGACTAATGGACGTGAGGACATTCTTCTCGGCATTTTGATACCTGAATGTCACGTCTTTAAAGACTATATCGCCACGTACGCGTGATGTCTTAAATGTACCGGTGTCTTTCTCGACATCGGTATCGAGCAATTCAAAAATACTTTCTGCTGCCGCAATGCCTCGCTGGATGACAGCATTAACACCGGTCAGGTTTTTGATGGGCGCGAACATCATCATCATCGCCGCCATGAAAGACATAAAGGTACCGACCGTAATAGTATCCTGCATACTGGGCATGGTGGCCATGTGGATAATGCCGGCCAGGGCAAACGCAACGAATATCTGAATGATCGGTGTGCTGACGGCCGTCGTGGCAGCCAGTTTCATTTGTTGCCGCAAATTGGTTTTGTTGATGTCGCGAAAGCGCGTGGATTCGTAATCCTGTCCGCCAAATATTTTAACCACACGCTGGGCCTGTATGGATTCTTCCACCACGTGCGTCACCTTGCCCATGGATTGCTGGATACGCTGACTGATTTTTCTAAAGCGTTTGGAAACGCTGCCAACCAGTAACGCAATGATTGGCCCAATCAATAAAAACAACGATGCCAGCATGGGACTCAGATACAGCATCCAGCCAACCAGACTGATGACCATCAGGGCATCGCGAATCAAAACGGTGACCGCCCCGGTGGCCGCCTGGGTCACCTGTTCTACGTTGTAGGTAAATTTGGCAATGGTGTTACCGGTGGAATTTTTGTCGTAATAATGCGTGGGCAATTGCAGTAATTTTTGAAACATTTCTTCACGCAAGGCCACAATGACATGACGCCCGACCAGCGCCATATAATATTCGGATAAAAATCCGGCGAAGGCACGCACCAGAAACACCAGCAACAGGACCACGGGCACCCACTTGATGGTTTGTGGATCGCGCTCCACAAAACTGCCGTCCAGCATGGGCTTCATTAACCCGGCAAAAGCAGGCTGCGCCAGCGCAACCAGTATCATGCCCAGAATAGCCAGCAAGAATGCACGCCAATGCATCAGTGCGTAATTGAGTAACCGCCGATAGGTTGAAACAATAAGAGGTGAACCCGCTGTGGTCATAAATTACGGCGCACTCTTGTCGAGAGTGGCAATAGACAAACGAGTCAGTCCCAGTTGTGCCGCCACATCCATGGCATTCACCACCGCCTGATGCGGCGTGCGCGCATCCGCGCGTAAAACCAGCGACGCTTCCTTGTTATCACCCACGGTTTTTTGCAAAGCGAGTTTCAGGGTTTCTTTTTGTGAGTTAACCAGTTGCCGGTCATTGATGTGGTAACGACCCATGGCGTCAATGCCAATCACAACCGGTTGTGCATCCTGGGTTTGCGCCTGTGTGCTGGCTTCGGGCAAGGCAATTTTTAACCTGGCCTGTTTTTCAAACGTGGTGCTCACCATGAAAAAAATCAGCAATAAAAACACCACGTCAATTAATGGCGTTATATCGACAAGTAAATCGGGACGTTTTTGCGGGCGCAAATTCAAGCGGCTTTACTCGATGAATTATTGGTTAACTGGCGGTTGTTGTGCAGCACATCCACCATTTTAATGGCTTCTTCTTCCATCTTGACCACCAGCTCATCCACACGCCCGGTGAGATAACGATGAAACACCAGTGCCGGAATCGCCACACTCAAACCCGCAGCGGTGGTAATGAGTGCGGTTGAAATGCCACCAGCCAGCGGCGCCGCATTGCCGACTCCCGACGTGGTAATGGCATTGAATACCTGAATCATGCCCACCACGGTGCCCAGCAATCCCAGTAACGGTGAAATCGCGGCTATGGTGCCCAGGGTGTTGAGATAACGCTCCAGGTCGTGCACCACCTGGCGACCGGTATCCTCGATATATTCCTTGATACGTTCGCGTTCCAGATGCCGGTTATTCAGGCCTGCCGCCAGAATACGACCCAGTGCAGACTGACGTGACATTTCTTCAATTTTTGAACGCTCCAGCTGGCCTTCCTTGATCCAGTGCCAGATGGTGGCCACCAGATGTGGCGGCATGACTTTGCTGGTTTGCAATGCCCAGAGACGTTCCAGAACAATTCCCAGTGCGATGATGGAACCGGCAATGATGGGAAACATCAGCCAGCCGCCTGCTTTAACTATTTCGAACACGTTCAGGCCCTGTGAGAGGAAGGATGGGGCCACATGATAATGCCTAAGTGACCAAGGTGAAAGTCAAAACATGATGGATATAATGGTAATCACAATTGTTAAAGAAATAATGTTTCTGTGATTTCGATGACCGCCACCCGGTTGCCGGCTTCGGTATTAATTCGGCATCCATAAATAACCCCGCCGCAGCGGGGTTACAGGTACTATAAACTTCAGCAATAAATCAGAATGCGAATTGTCCCTGAACAGATAAAACGCTCGGATCGACATCATCCACGCCATAAACGGTGTAACGCAAACCCGCGCTGAAGCTGCTATTGAGCCTGGCATTCAGGCCAAAGCCGAAAAACAGATCGGTGCCGGTATTTGAATAGACTTCACCAAAACCATCTACAGTTAAGCTCGTATCCCAACGCATCAAGCCACCTTTAGCAAATACATCGACGGTTTGATTGATGGGTGCCCTGGCAACCAGACCCATGGTCAGACCGGTAGAGCTGACAGTATAAACCGGCGCGATATCATCAGATGAATCACCCAAATCAAGATAGGAAAATTCAGCGGAAACTGTTTCGTTTAAATTAAAACCACCGATGAGTTCAATACTGGTGGGCTTGCTGAAGTCAGAGGTTAAATCCGGGTCAACCGAACCAAATCCAATACCCACGTAGCCAGATGCCATGACATTCGTTCCCGCAAAAGATAAAACTGCCAAAGCCAGCGCTTTATTGTTCATTTTCATTAATTACTTCTCCACAAAAATTGATAAATTGCGCCAGGCGCTGGCAAACACTAAAGCAGTCGTTTCAAATTAACAATGATTTTGTTTGGAAATACGCAGTGTGATTAAGTCAAACATTATGATGCAGCTGAGGTTAGCGATTCCAGTAATGCCGCGATTCCTGCCGATACAACACAGGCTGAAATCCAGGCACATCGTCGAACTCTAACTCGATGGCGCCGAATTGGGCCGTGTTCAGCAGCGCCAGGCCTGCCTCCCGGTAACGCGCCACCACTTCCGGCCGAGGATGGTCAAAGCGATTGCGGTAACCCGCCGAGACCAGAGCATATTGAGGCTGTACCGCGGCGATAAATTCGGACGTCGATGAGGTGTTGCTTCCGTGGTGCGGCACAATCAGTACATCACTGGCTAATTTATCGAACTGGTTGGCGAGCAGGCGTTTTTCGATTTTCTTTTCGATGTCGGCGGCTATCAGCAGGCTTTCACTAGCCGTGCTGACTTTTAACACACAGCTATAGTTATTGCGTTTGGTTTCCGGCTGATCCGGATGTAGAAAATAAAATTCAACCCCATCCCATTGCCAGCGCTGCCCGGTTTCACAGGCGGCTTTGTCATCGTGTTGCAGGGCCTCTATATCCTTGCCCCTTAGCGCCCGTACCCGCAGGTGCTTGAGTACCGAGTCGGCACCGCCGATATGATCGGCATCACCGTTGCTGATCACCAGCGTGTCGAGTGTCGATATACCCCGATGCCGCAAATACGGCAGGATCATGCGCTCGCCGGCATCGCTGTCTTCACCAAACCGTGGGCCGGTATCAAACAGCAATACATGTTGCCGGGTTTGTACCAGTACCGATAATCCCTGCCCCACATCCAGCAGCGTGGCGCGAAACTGCCCCGGTGCCGGTGACTCGACAGGTACCAGCAAAGCCGGCAACAACATCACCCCTCCCAGCCAGCGTTGTGGAAAACCGCGTGGCGCCAGCCATAACAGCACACCACACAAGGCGAGTAACAGGGCGATGAAAGAAGGTGCCGGCTGCACCCATTTCGCCAGCGGCAATTGAGCCAGCCAGTGCACAGCCGGCCAGACTATCGCCAGCGCGTTATCCGCCAGATCAAACAAGCCTTGTGCCAATACGGGGCTAAGACTGAACAGCATGGCGCCGATTAAAACCGCCGGCACCACCACCAGACTCACCCAGGGCACCAGAAACAAATTGGCAACCGGCGACACAATGGATGTTTGCTGAAACAAAAATAACGACAGGGGAAACAGCGCGAGCGTGATCAACCAGTGAATGCGGCCAAATCGCCACCACACATTACCGCGACCGATGCGGCCGGCAAAACCATAGGCAATCACCGCCACGGCCATAAACGAAAACCAGAATCCCGGTGACAAGACCGCGAGCGGGTCCAGCACTAAAACCGCAATCAAGGCCGTCGACAAACCGTGCAAGGGCTGCAAAGGTCGTCGCAGCAACACCGCTCCCAACACCACGGCCAGCATCACCAGGGAACGTTGAGTCGGCACCGCAAACCCGGCCAGCGCGGCATACAATACGGCGGCCAGCAAGGCTGCGCCGGCTGCCAGTGGTGGTGCCGGGTAACGGCGTAATAACCAGGCTGGGAACAAACGTAATACCAGCCAGTACACCAGCCCAGCCACCATGCTGACATGCAATCCGGAAATCGACATCAGATGATTGGTACCGGTCACCAGCAGGTCATCCCATTGCTGGTCATCAATCTCACTGGCATGGCCCACCGCCAGCGCCGCCAGCATACCGGCGTAAGGGCGATCATCACGGATGATCGATTCAGCGATCGCTTGCCGCAATGCATCCACCGACCACCAGGGCGCCGCTGCCAGCCGACGATTATCTTTATCCTCCCTCACATACCCGGTGGCATGTACGCCGCGCTGGTACAACCACATTTCATAATCAAAACCGCCGGGATTGGCGGTGCCATGAGGCGGTTTGAGTTTCACTTTTAATTGCCAGCGTTCACCGGCACGTGGCCATGATCCGGTGTATGACGGGTTGGCATACCAGGCCAGGCGCAACCGCTGCACCGGCAGCTCGCTGCTATCGATTGCAAAATCGAAACGTATCGCCCTGCCCTGAACCTGAGGCAAATCCGCTACCCGCCCGCTCACCCGGATTTCATTCCCAGCCTGGTCTTCAGGTAAAACATGATTGAAATACAAATGGGCATGCAACAGGGCCCAGAGCAGGCCGGCAACAAACAGGGCCGGTATACGCAGGCGTGGAGAAAAGAAAAAAAGCAACAAAACCAGCGGCAATCCGCTCACCCAAAATACATCGGGTAACTCGCGAAAACCCTGTAAAAACAGGATGCCGCAGAGTAATGCCAGAGCGCTCGATGCCAAAACAGTCCGTGTATTCATAATCCGTTAATTGAGAGTTAAGCCGCGAACAGTGATAATGCCGGCTGACCAGAGGTTTTAAGACTAACACACGCTCCAATGCCAAGAAAATTTCTACGTAAATACCTTCCCGATCCGCATACGATTCGAGACCACAAATCACTGCAACTATTCGGCAAGCTGCTGCATGATCCGAATTTATGGCATTTAAACCGCCGTTCGGTGTCGCTGGCCTTTGCCAACGGCCTGTTCTTCATGTGGGTGCCACTGCCCTTGCAAATGGTTTATGCGGCTGCAACGGCGATTATTATTCGCGCCAATCTGCCGATTTCAGTAGCGCTGGTGTGGATTACCAATCCGGTGACCATGGGCCCCATGTTGTATTTTGCCTACAAGCTCGGTGCCTGGACCCTGGGCCTGCCACCCGGTGAATTCCATATCGAGTTCACCATGGCATGGCTGAAAACCGAAATGCTGCTGGTCTGGAAGCCGTTCCTGATGGGCTTATCCATCGTCAGTATTGGCGGCTCGCTACTGGGTTACTTTAGTGTGCGACTGCTATGGCGTTTGCACATCATCAGTTACCTCAAGCAAAAACGTAAGAAACTGCTGGATCGCTTATGATCTGGAAACCGCATACCACGGTCGCCGCAATTATCGAACGCGATGGCCGGTTTTTAATGGTGGAGGAATCCATTGAGGGCCGTGTTGTT
>JACPVK010000185.1 GCA_016191795.1 Gammaproteobacteria bacterium | reverse complement strand
GGAGGTAGAGCAACGCAGGAGCAGTTGCCGAGGACACGGAGGTCACTGAGAAAAACAATCGGATATTCCTCTGTGCTCTCTGTGTCCTCTGTGGCAAATGTTTTGTTGGTAGCGTGCATGTTCCCGCCAGAAGCATGCGGGAATGACGGCTCCTACAGTCTTAAGTAAGTTCCATTCCGATCAGATACTGTTCTGCGCCGAGTTAATAGCAATGATTAACAAAGGTGCTATTTGTACAGCGGCTCCAGTCTGGAATCCGTGTCATTGGCAGCGGATGCTTTATTAATGTGTAGTGACTGGAACTGTTGCCACAATGCCCGGCCTTGCCAGCCGGCTGGTCGTGCACTGTAGAGTGCGGCATTGAGTCGTTCAATTTCCTGAATCAGATGCGCATCGGTGGCAGGATTTAAACAGGTGATGAAGTCATCCAGGTTGAGAATCTCCGCGGACAATGTTTGTTGCGCCCAGTTAATGAGTGCGGTTTTACATTGTGCTGCCTGATTATTGTCGCAGGCTTTTTTAATGGCAGACGTGCTGGCAGTTGGTGATCCGGTTTTTCCGGTAACCACTTTTGCCGGCATGGCATGATAGCGCGAATACCACCAGGCTAAGCCGGTTAACAGCCAGCCGCTGGCCAGAAACACACTTACCCATAACCAGTTATTTGTGGTGTTTACAACGGACACGGATTCATCCATCGCATCGCCGGTATTTTCAATGACAGGAAATTGTTCGTCCGGTATCACGCTGGGTGTGGTGGCCGCGTTACCGGGTAAAACCTGTACTGTTCTGGCTTCAAGCCGTGCAACTTCGGTAACGCCGGTTTTGGTATTCCACCAGCTGATTTCAATGGCAGGTAAGGTAAAGCTGCCAGCGCGCGTGGGAATCAGGGCAATTTTTTCGCGACGACCGCCAATAATGCCGCTGCTGCTTTTGGCATTATTTAAAACCGGTTGATCAGGGTATTGTTTAATGCCGTTGATATCACCACCCATAAGTGGCGGCAGCTGCGCAGCAGTCAGGCCATCGGCAAATAAATTAAGGGTGCGTGTTACCGGTTCACCCACTTTAAATACGGGTGGATTTGGTGACCATTCTTCAACCAGTTGTACGTCACTGGCAGGCAGCCAGGTTTTACCGGCAAATTGCGCCGGCATGTCCTGTACGAATATTTCTATGGGTCTGGAACGTGCACGCATAATTTTGCTGCGTGTATTGAATGGATCAAAATAGTTGCGCGATTGTAATACCGCTTCTACTTCTGCCAACATGGGTTCGATTTTTAGTTTGCCGGCCTGTTGCGGATACAGTGCAAATTTTTGTTCGATAACCAGATAATTGCGGTTGCCCTGTGTGGTTTGAGATTGTTTGGCGTCTCCCAGTGATTCTATCGATACATCAAATTTGCCGGCATCCGGTATGGGTGGGTTGTATTGGCGCAGGTTGATTGCGCTCATCAGTTTCACCGTTAAAATAATTTGCCCCTGTACCCAGGTGGTAGTGCGTGATGGTGTCACTTCCAGTATCAAATCTGCCTGTTGTCCTGGCGTTGTGGCGGCAGCACCTACCGATATAGCCAATGGCTGGCTGGTATCCTTGCCAAAAGAAATGGCAGGAATGGTTAAATTGCCCGCGCTTTTTGGCATGAGTGTCAGTGTATAGCTGCTGGTTTTTTTAACGTCGCCATTAATAATGGAAATGTTACTGCCCTGGCTTTGACTGAGTATGTCGAAATCTTTTTTTAGCGGCGAAAAATCCGGCTCTTTATCAATGCTGCCGTCGGCCGTAAAAGTAACATTGAATGCTTCATCAATGGTTATGTTCATGCGATCGGTTTGCGCGCTGATAGTGGCTGCCTGGCCTGTGTTGGCCATGACAAAAAATACGGCCAGTAATCCGAGTGTGACGGCATAACGGTTTAACAGTCTTGTTACCATGAGTTATTACCCTGCGATGCTTTCGACTCTTTTTGATATTGATGTTTAAATTTACGGCGCAACAATCCACCCGGATCATCCGGAATTTTGCGTAACCATTGTTCCGTTGCCTGCTGTGTGAGATCCGGTTTGTCGGCCGATGCGGCAGCTTGCTGTTGTGCCTGATCGCCCTGTTGAGATGATTCATCGGCTGAATGGCCAGGCTGTTCGTCGGCCTTGTTATCCTGATCTGCTGTTTCTGTTTTGGCCTGTCCGGGTTTTTCGTCCTGTTGACTATTATTTTTCTGATCTGAAAGTCCGCTATTAGTTTGCTGTGTATCAGAGCCATTCTTGCCTGATTTATCCTGGCCGGATTGCGAATCGCCGGATTTGTCTCCGGATTGGTCGTCTGACTGATCCTGGCCGGATTGCGGATCACCGGATTTGTCCTGGTTTTGATCGCCAGATTTATTTTGGTCAGAAGTATCTTGCTTGTTGTTATTCTTCTGCTGTTGTTGCTGTTTTAGTAATTGATCCTTGTTATAGGCAGCGTCTTCATTTTCCGGATCAAGTTTCAGGGCTTCATCATAAGCGTTGATGGCTTCGTTAATTTTTCCCAATTTAGCCAGTGCATTGCCGCGATTATAATGCGCATCGGTATGATTGATATCCACCAGCGCCTGCACCGCCTGATCAAAATTGCCGGCGCGATAATGCGCAGCAGCCTGCCATTGCGGATCTTTAAAAAGTTCGGCGGCGGTATGCGGATTATTTTGCGCCAGTTCATCCGCAGCGCGCTGGTTATTATTTTTCCAGAGTTCATCCCAGCTCATGGCCTGCACCGGTTGTGGCACTGGCAATATAAATAACAGCAGCACGGCCACGTAGCCTTTGCGGAATGCCAGCGCCGCCATAGGAATCACCAGCCATAATAACCACGGCCCCTGTTCATGCCAGGTGTCGGTTTTCATTTCTGTTAATTTGTTATTGACTTGCAGGCGGTTAACACTGGCTGCATCGAGCAGGTATTTAATATCACGCTCGTCCGTGGTGAGATTGCTGTAGCGTCCGCCACCGTGACGTGCTGCCTCGGCTAATCGGCTAGCGTCGAGTTTGCTGATGACAATGCCACCCTGATTATCCTTGATAAAATCGCCATTGGTTCTGGCGATGGGTGCGCCATCGGTGGTGCCAATACCCAGAATTGAAACGCGGTAACCTTGTTGATGAACAGAAGAAAAGGCGTTATTGGAGATATCTATGTCATCGGTTATCAATAAAATATCGCCGTCATTGACGCCGGCATTTTTGAGTAATTCTACAGATTTGGCTAATGCGGCTTCGGTGTTGTTGCCCTGCGCCGGTAACATATTGGTACTCAGGCTGGGAATCATGGTGGCAATGGTGTTGGTATCGTCTGTTAACGGTGTCACCGTAAACGCAGCATTGGCGTAAACAACCAGAGCCGTCTGGCCTTCGTGGCGTAGTGCGAGTAAATCGCGCAGTTTGTATTGCGCACGCTGCAAGCGGCTGGGTTTGATATCTTCAGCATCCATGGAGCTGGATAAATCCAGCGCGATCACCATGGCGGATTGTTGTTTATAAACAGGTTGAGGCAGGCGCTGCCAGACCGGACCGGCCTGCGCAATAATGGTAATTACTCCAGCGATGGTGAGCAATATAACCGGCCAGTAACTTTGTTTGCCGGCTTTGCCGATCAGCACATAAGGCATCAGTTTTGGATCAATAACCGATTGCCAGTTGCGACTCAATAGTTTACGGCGCAGTAACAGCAGCGCCAGTATCGCCAGCGGAATCAGTGCGTAAAACCATTCCGGTCGCAAGAAATGAAAATTGGCCAGATTAAAATCGATATTCATGCGAATAATCCACGTGCACGTAACAGGGCAATCAAGCCGGCTATAGTCAGGGCCGCACCCAGCGGCCAGTAATATAAAGCGCTGATGGGACGGAAACTTTCTGATTCCTGCTCAACCGGTTCAAGTTCATCCAGCATGTTGTAAATTTTATTCAGTTCTTTGGTGTCGTGAGCGCGAAAATACTGGCCGCCGGTTTTCTCGGCAATGGCGTTCAGGGTTTTCTCATCCAGATCAGCCGAGGGATTAATTCTTTGCACACCAAACAGGGTGCGGCGCAGTAATTCATCAGCACCTATGCCAATGGTGTAAATCTTTAATCCCTGATCTGCCGCGAGCTCAGCCGCCTTGAGTGGGGATATTTCGCCGGCAGTATTGGCGCCATCGGTTAAAAGAATTAATACGCGCGAGTTTTTTTGTTTATCCTGCAAACGTTTAATGGCAAGGCCAATGGCATCGCCTATCGATGTGGCATCACCCGCCATGCCAATAAAGGATTCATCCAGCAGTGTGTTAACCGTTTTTAAATCAAAGGTGAGTGGTGTTTGTAAATACGCCTGTTCACCAAACAATATCAGGCCGACGCGATCACCGCTGCGGCGGTTGATAAATTCACTGGCAACCTGTTTAACCGCTGTCAGGCGATCAACTGTCCTGCCGTTAATTTCAAAATCCGGAATTTGCATACTGCCGGATAAATCCACCGCCAGCATTAAATCACGGCCACTGACGGGAATGTCCACCTGCTCGCCCAGCCATTGCGGACGCATGGTGGCAAAAATCAGGCAGCACCAGGCGAGTGTGGCGAGCATTAACACGACATAGTTTTTATGGCTGCCGAGCTCGATGGATGTGGCTGTGCGAAAGTCATCGAGTACGGGTACGCGCAAGGCAGCATCCTGGCGTTTTGCAGCGGGTAATAAATAACGTACCAGTAATGGCAGGGGTAATAATAAAATTGCCCAGGGCCATTCGAATTGCATCATGGGTGCGACGCCTGTCTGCTGTGTTGATCCTGTTTTGAAATAGCAACCGACGGGTGTTTTGCGGATGGCTTAAAGAATAATTTCTGGCGCGGCAAAAGGCTTATCCATTGTTGGGTGACAGAAATTAATCTCTCTGCCGGTGCACTGGATTGTTTTTGATAAGGTGCCAGTAACAGGAAATCCGCCAGTTGTTCATCGAACAAAGGCTGGCCGCACAAATCATTGAGATGATTGAGCCATTCTTTGCCGGTTACCCCTGCGTGCTTGTTGCGTGAGTCGTAACTGATGGCAACGCGGCGTAACAATATGGATAGTTCACTGCAAAGCTGCTGTGTATTGTGGTGCTGTGTGTAAGCCTGTTCTATCTGTTGTAACTCACGTGTTGCCAGTTTTTTGAGCGATGGGTTGAGTCGTTTATGCATAAACCACCAGGCTATAAAAATCAGCGCCAGCAGCAAGATCGCCACACCATACCAGCCCGGTGCCGGTGGCCACCAGGAAACCGGATCGGGTAAATGTATGTCGCGAAGTTCAGCCTGCATAAATGTTTACGTGTGAAGTTAGCGTTTGGGTAAACCCAGGGAATTGTGTAATGTTTTGACAATGTCGCTACCGGTTGAAATGTCTACAAAACGCATATCCAGTTTTCGACACAGTTTATAAAGATTGTCACGATGTGTATCAAAGCGCTGCTGGTAGTTGTGACGGGTGTTGTTGTCACGCGTGTTGAGCGACACTTCCATGTCGCCGTTACTAAAGCGAAAAATGCCGTTGTTGGGTAGATGTGCTTCCATCGGGTCGGATACAAACAACAG
>JACPVK010000184.1 GCA_016191795.1 Gammaproteobacteria bacterium | reverse complement strand
TCCGAGACGTCCTTCATCCCGTTTGAGCTCATCATGATCACGGTAGCGTGTAAAGTTCACATTGGCTATTGCACTCAATGTTTGAGTTTCTTCTTCCATATTGACAGCAAGGCGTGGACTAAAAGAGCCACCTGTAACCGCCAGCTCATTGCCAGGGGCTGCAAGATAAATATTGTCATTACGCTCGTAACGTAAAAAATAGGATGGCTCTAAAGACCAGGCAGCCATAATAGACTGGCTGGTTAAAGACAGCGCCGCAAGAATATAAAACTGAAGACGAGTATTCACAGCCAATTTACACTCAAGGTACTACAACCACATCACCATTTTGCAGAATGATGTTTTGATCAAGTGATTTACCCTTGGAGACATCGTCGTATTCAAAATTCATGGCGATTTCCTTGCCGCTCTCTGCTGACATGGCGGGCTCTTTCACCGCGATTCGTCGTAATATTTTGATGTCGTTGGGCTTGGCATAGGGATTCAATCCGCCGGCCATGGCCAGCGCCTGCATTACATCGGCATATTGCGTAATAATAAATTCACCTGGACGCAAGACTTTACCCACAACAAATATTTTGCTGTTAACCTTCAGTACCGAAACCGTCACCACCGGATCAGGAATAAACCGCTTGATTTGTGCTGCAACCAACTGCTGAACCTGTGGCGCGGTTTTTCCACCGGCCTGCAACTCACCTACCAGCGGGAAACTAATGCCACCATCAGGGCGAATCAGTATTTCTTTTTGCAAGCCTTCTTCTTTCCACACGGATATTTCCAGTACATCACCAGGACTTAATAAATAAGGTGTAAAGGGGGTACGTGTGGATGCAGGTTCAGCCGCTATGGCTAGCGATGAACCTAACGAACAAACAATAGCAACACTGTATAAGAAGTTATTAATATTATGCATTTAAAACCACTACGCTGATTTCCATAAGAACAGGGATGATATGCGTCATGGGGTAGCTTGCCAAGTATTGTCACAATCCCGAACGATGATTTTGCAAACTGCTTCCGATTCAGCCACAGATAAGAGACTAAAAATGGCTCTGACTAGTCAGCCAGTAATTTTTCAGCCACCTCGCGAGGCATACCCAAATGATAACCCTGTGCGAAATCCACCCCCATATCCCTGAGTATCTGGAGCGTGGTTTCATCCTCCACCCACTCGGCTATGGCCTGAATCTGCATGACATGCGCCACCCGGGTAATCGCCTCAACCATGGCGCGGTCGATGGGGTCTGATGCCATATCCCGGACAAACGACCCATCAATTTTCACAAAATCCACCGGCAGATTCTTCAGATAACCGAATGAACTCAGGCCACTGCCAAAATCATCCAGCGCAAACCGGCAGCCTTCCTGCCGCAGTTCGGTCATAAAATGAGTGGCCTTGCTGAGGTTGCTGATGGCCGCCGTTTCGGTGATTTCGAAACAAATTTGCTGGAAATCTATGCCGTATTCATGCCCTGCCTGACGGATAAATGCCAGCAACTCGTCATCCGCCAGCGAGTTACCCGACAGGTTAATGGCCACCATTTTGTCATGCTGGACGTGACAGGCTGATGACATATTGCGAAACACGTTCTCAATCACCCAGCGGTCAACCCTGGACATCAAATTGTAGCGCTCGGCCGCCGGGATAAAGGCATTGGGGGGTATAAAACCGCCTTGTTCATCGCGCATACGCACCAGAATTTCGCAGTGTTCATGGCTACCGGGAGTCAGGCCAATGATAGGTTGCTGAAACAGAACCATACGTTGATTCTCCAGCGCCTGAACGATGCGCGCCGCCCAGTGCATCTGGCCATGGCGCTCGGCCAGCATGGCGTCGGAGGGCTCGTACACATGAACCCGGTTGCGGCCCATATCCTTGGCAGCATAACAGGCCACATCGGCGGCCGACATAATGCTGGCGATATTCACATTATCCGCACTGATGCCAACCACGCCGATACTGGCGCCAATCTCAAAGGATTTATCCTGCCAGGCAAAGCGGTAGTCTTTCACCCGCTGGCGGATTTTTTCGGCTACCTGAACGGCACGCGGTAACGGGCAGTTTTCCAGCAGCACGCCAAATTCATCCCCACCCAGGCGCGCCAGCACGTCGCCACCACGCACACATTCCTGCAACAACACCGACAACTGGCGTAACAACTCATCCCCCGCCATATGGCCACAGGTATCGTTAACGATCTTGAACTGGTCCAGGTCGATGTAACACATCGCATGGCGGCGATTTTCTTCT
This sequence comes from Gammaproteobacteria bacterium, assembly GCA_016191795.1. Taxonomy (GTDB): domain Bacteria; phylum Pseudomonadota; class Gammaproteobacteria; order SZUA-229; family SZUA-229; genus JACPVK01. Next base: position 796 of record JACPVK010000184.1, on the reverse strand, counting down.
TCAACTGTCACCAGTGCCGTCTGCAAGTATTCCTCAAACATCCGGCGGTTATATAAACCGGTGAGCGCATCGTGACTGGCCTGATAGGAGAGCTGTCGAGTCAGCCGGCGTGACTGACTGACATCCTGCAGCACCAGCACCGCACCTATGACCTGACCGTCATCATCGTGCATGGGTGCAGCCGAGGCTTCGACAGGAATTCGGGAATCATCTGCACGCACCATCGCGGAATGCGGCGGTAATTCCACAACCATGTTGTCCTGCAACACGCTGATGACCGGATTAGGCAGGCGCTTGTTGTTATCTTCCAGCTCAAAATTAATGAAATGCGACAGATCATTTTGCAGCGCATCCGCCAGGCTGCAAGCACACAAACGTTCAGCCACCGGATTCATATACGTTACGCGACCCGATCCATCCAGTGTGACCACGCCATCCATAATCGATTGCAAGGTAACTTCGGCGCGTTCCTTCTCTTCAAACAGGGCATAGCGCGAAAGCTCCAGATCGTATTGATGCTGCACCATGGTATCGAGTGCCCGGTTGATGAATTTGGCAAGGTAGCCAAACTCGTCACTGCGCTGCTCGTTAAAGCGCACATGCTTGTCACCCTGCGCAAAACGCTCTGCCGATGACACCATGGCGAGAAACGGTTTTGATAAAAGTCTTTGTAATATCTGTTGCAGTACCAGGCCAAACAGGAATATCAGCGAGCCTGTACCGATCAGCATGTTCCTGCGCATGTCGGCAATAACATTGGCCAGGCCGGGGGAATAAACCTTGAGTTCAATATGCT
>JACPVK010000138.1 GCA_016191795.1 Gammaproteobacteria bacterium | reverse complement strand
CACCTGCGGGATGTGGCGTAAACTGAGGTAAAAGTTCTTTTATTCATTGAATCAGCGACTTACATCTAATATGAGTGAATTAATTTAGGAGAGTAAGGCTGATTAATCCGGATTGTTACAGCAATACTGCGTGCAAGACTCACGCAACAGGTCCGAATTGTGTGGTGTGTGAGTTATTTGCTGTAACCTAATTTGGCAGAAATTTCCCTGCTGGCATCCTGTAATAACTGTATCCAGGACGTCTGTCGTCGCTCAATCGGCGCCGATACCGACAGCCCGCCAACAACCTGGCCACTGCGATCACGCAATAACACACCAATACAACCAACACCGAGTTCTGCTTCTTCATCATCCAGTGCATAGCCGCGCTCAGCACACAGATGTGCATGCTCTATTAACTGCATGGGATTGGTAATGGTGTGGCGAGTAAATGCCTTGAGCCCGTTACGTTTGGCATACTCGGATATAAATGTATCACCCAGTTCGGCGAGCATGAGCTTGCCAACGGCCGTGACATGCAGCGGTGCGCGACTACCTATAACCTGTTCAACTCGCATCATGCGTTTGACGGTACTGCGTTCGATATAAACCACTTCGTCACCTTCGCGTATGGTGAGATTAATGGTGTCACCGGTGATGTCACGCAGCTTATCCATAATGGCAATGGCAACGCTGCGTATATCAATGTCGTGGTCGATGTGAGCCGCCAGTTGTGCCAGTTTATGGCCGAGGCGATACAGGCCCTGCTCATCTTTATCGACATACCCGATTTCAACCAGTGCACCCAGAATTCGAAAGGTGGTGGAGGTGTGCAGCCTGGATTCTGCCGAAAGAATTTTCAAACTGGTGGGTTCGTTATGGCTGGCGATGGCGTCTATCAAGGCGGCAGCACGGTCAATGACCTGGATATCAGACATATAAATCTCGTATTGTGGGAACGATTGCGTATTGCGCAAATATACACGAAGCGATATCGTGTTTGCAAGCTAGAAACCGGCCCAATTTTTTAGTCAGTTTCCGCATTGCAAAATATTATACAGTCTAATACGAGGTCACACCATGAGCACATCTTCTACCGCATTCGCCGATAAACCGGCCTCCACACCTGATTTTTGTACAGGCATTCAGTATTACGGCCCTGCCTGGCCGGATTACGACAACATGGCGAAATCGGCGGTGATTGCCGAAGGTAAATCGGCCATTGCAGCCGTAGATGACAGGGCGGTATATCAAACCTTGCTGGGTGCGGATGCCTTGCGTTATGTCACCTTGCAGGTGTGCGGTTCGAAAGGCTCGGGCCATCCCGGTGGTTTTGCCTCCAGTGCTGAAGTGCATGCCTCGTTAATGATGCTCGGCCATACCAATATCGTTACCGAAGTGGGTCACCATGCGCCGGGTTTTTACTCCAGCATGTTTCTGGATGGCTCATTAAAAGAAATGAACATTCACAATATGGCTGATTTCATGGCGCGGTTTCGTGAAAAGCATGGTTTGCTCGGTCATTTGTCCGGCGCCATTCCCGGCATCCTGGCGCCAGCAGGTCCGTTGGGTCAGGGCCAGCATTTTGCGATGGCCGGCGCCTATTTGCATCGCAATAAATTATTCCCGGTAACCATTGGTGATGGTGGTATGGGCGAGCCTTATGTTCTGAATTCGATGATGCATTTCCATACGGCTTATCCAGATGTAACCAACTTTTTGCCGACATTAATCTGGAATGGATATTCACAGGAACATCATTCCATGGTGTCGCTGCATACCAACGAGCAGATGATTAATTACTGGAAAGGTCATGGTTTTGAAAATGTATTTCTGGTGAACGCAAAAGATTTTGACGACAGCAAGCAGTCCGGTGAATACGTTGACAGTACGCAGTTTTCATTCAAGCAGCGTTTGGCTTTCACCAGAAAAGTGCTGGAAACAGTTGATCAGGCTGCGAAGTCTGCAATGGGTGGCAAACTCACGGTATTTATTATCAAACAGCTGAAAGGTGCAGGCGTACATGCGTTGGGTGCCAAGTCGCACAATCTGTATCCCAAAGATACGCTTGATCAACCGCATATGATGGATGCGTTAAAACGCCGTGCATTGCCTGAGCAAGCCTGGAAAATTGTGCATGAAAACTTTTCACGTGCAGGTGGTGGGCCGGCTGTTAAAACATCGGTTACAGAAACTGAACTGAAAATAAATCATTTGCCCGCCTTCAGTATGCAGGATTTTGCCAAAGGCGAATCGGCGGTTCCGGCAACCGCCATGGGCGCACTGGTTGCGCAAATGGGTAAATCCGATGCGCGCTTTGTGGTAACCAATGCTGATGGTAACGAAGCATCGGCGATGAAAAACATTAATGACGCATTAAAGATTCGTCATCCAACAACTGATGATGCCTACAACCAGTCACCCAATGGTCAGGTGTACGAGCCATTGAATGAAGATGCCTGCGCCGGGTTTGCGGCGGCGTTGTCATTGTTTGGCAGTCGTGCGCTGTGGTTGTCATATGAATCATTTGCCATTAACGGTTGGCCGATCATTCAAACAGTAACCCAGGCGATGGCGGAATTGCGTCGCAAAACGCCATCTATTGTTTGCATGTTTACCGCTGGCGCGCTGGAACAGGGCCGCAATGGCTGGACCCATCAGCGTCCTGAAATCGAAAATTATTTCGCGGCGATGATGCGTAACGGCAATGTGTATCCGCTGTTTCCCTGTGACGCCAATGCCATACAGGCGGCGTATGAATATGCCACCGGCAGTTACAACAAGGGTATGGTAATTATTGCATCCAAGAGCCCGTTACCGGTTTATATGACTCTGTCGGATGCGCGTACCGCTATGACGCGCGGTGCCGCCACAATTTATGAATCATCCACTGGCAAGAAAGGTACGGTTGTATTTGCGGTAACCGGTGACATGGTGTTGTTACCCGTATTTGAAGCCAGGACGCAACTGGAAAAAGACGGTTACAGGGTGCGTATCGTTGCCGTATTGAATCCACGCCAGTTGTATCGTCCAACTGATCTGGCCTGGGACACCGTATCCGAACAGGATAATAATTTTATGAGCGACTCATCATTCGACAAGTTGTTCGACGGCGATATGCTCATGGCAGTTAGTGGTGGCCCCAGTGCGCCACTGGAGCCGGTGCTGTTGCGTACCCGTGCAGCCAAACGCGATACCATGTGCTGGAAGCGCGGTGAAACCACGGCATCTGCCGGCGAGCTTATGGCATTCAATGGCATAACAGCGGACAGCATGATCAAGCGTGTGAAGAGTTTGCTGGGTTAGTGAGTTATTTATCCAGAAAAAGCGTTGGCCTGAAGACCAACCCACAAGATGATGCTTAGAGCTGTGGGTAGCCCTTCAGGGCTACGCTTTTGCTACAGGTTCCGAATAATTATTACCAGGTTGGTAAAATGCAGACTCAAACAAAAATAGTTGTGCTGGATGATGATCCTACCGGATCGCAAACTGTGCACAGCTGCCTGTTATTAACGCGCTGGGATGTGGCGACGCTGATCGAAGGTTTGCGTCACAGCTCTCCTCTGTTTTTTGTGCTCACCAACACCCGTGGCATGGATGCAGTTCGTGCTGCCGAGGTGACGCGTGAAGTGTGTGTCAATTTGCGTGAGGCGCTGGCTGAGCTAAAGAAACAGAATGTAATGATAAATCCCATGCTGGTGAGTCGTTCAGATTCCACTTTGCGTGGGCACTATCCTGTTGAAACCGATGTTATAAGCGATGTGCTCGGGCCGTTTGATGCGCATTTTATAGTGCCGGCCTTCTTTGAAGGCGGGCGTTTTACCCGAGACAGTACGCATTATATTGTGCTGAATGGCAAGCCGACACCGGTGCATGAAACAGAGTTTGCACGTGATTCGGTATTTGGCTATCACAACAGTTATTTGCCTGCCTATGTAGAGGAAAAAACCAAAGGCAAAATCAGGGCAGAAAAGGTTGAACGATTTTTACTCAACGATGTGCGCGGCGATGTTATGCAACGACTGCTGGCATTGAACAATAATCAGTGTTGTGTAGTGGATAGTGAAACCCAGAAAGACCTCAATCATTTCTGCGAGCAATTAACCCGGGCAGCGGCACAAGGTAAACGTTATCTGTTTCGCAGTGCGGCCAGTCTGCTCACGGCATTAGCCGGATTGCCGCCACAGCCCACGCCCGACTACGCCATGAAAGAGTATGTGCGTGGCGGTAAGGCCGGTGCAGTGGTGGTCGGGTCGCATGTGAAAAAAACCACCGAGCAGCTGGGCCAGTTGCTATTGCAAAAAAACATCGTACCCGTTGAGGTTGATGTTGCGCGCATAGCATTACAACGACAGAGCATGCTGGATGAAATTATCAAAACGACACAAACTGCGCATGCAGCTGGGCAGACACCGGTCATTTTTACGACGCGCGTTGAAAAGCAGTTTGCGACACAGGCAGATCGCCTGGCATTTGGGGAATCAGTGTCTGCTTTTCTGATGGACGTTGTGCGTAATTTGCCGCCGACACTGGGTTATCTCATCAGCAAAGGTGGTATTACTTCCAACGATGTGCTGAGTAGTGGCCTGGCTTTAAAAAAATCCGAAGTGCTGGGGCAAATATTGCCGGGATGTTCCGTCGTGCGTTGTCCGCATGATCACCCGCGATTTTCGGATATGCCGGTGGTAATATTCCCGGGCAATGTCGGTGATGAACAGGCGCTTGCCACAGCCTGTCAGCGATTATCAGTCTGATAAAAAAAGTGAATCAATACCATATCAGATTTATTCGTACTCGTAGGATGGGTGTAGCGCAGCGTAACCCATCTGATTATATTGCTAAAACATGAAACATACTGCCAAACAAAAAGTTATTGACGAACTGCGGTCCATATTGCCGGTGCAGTGTATTTTGCATGAGGCAGAAGATACCACGCCATATGAGTGTGATGGTCTGTCTGTTTATCGCCAGTTGCCCATGGTTGTGGTGTTGCCTGAAACCATTGAACAGGTGCAAGCCATAGTTCGTTTGTGTAATCGCTTACAAATTCCGGTTGTGGCGCGAGGTGCAGGTACCGGATTATCGGGTGGTGCACTACCGCATGAAGCGGGTGTGTTGTTGAGTCTGGCAAAATTCAAATCCATATTAAAAATTGATGCTGATCAGCGACTGGCCGTGGTGCAACCTGGTGTACGAAATCTGGCGATCAGTCAGGCTGTTGATCAATTTGGTTTGTATTATGCGCCCGATCCCTCATCGCAAATTGCCTGTTCTATTGGTGGCAATGTAGCGGAAAATTCCGGTGGCGTGCACTGTCTCAAATATGGCTTGACGGTACATAATATTTTACAAATTAAAATCGTTACCATCGAAGGTGAGTTGCTCACCATTGGTAGCCATGGCCTGGATGCGCCGGGGTAT
>JACPVK010000053.1 GCA_016191795.1 Gammaproteobacteria bacterium | reverse complement strand
GTGAGCGTCACCGCTGCGCCACCGAGAACAGCAAAGCTGGATGTCGAACTCGTTACCTGCGTGGAATCTGCCTGTACTGCGTGTAATGCCGTGACAGAAAGCAGCGTGGCCATTAATACAGGCGCTGCAAATCTTGTGCTACGCACAGGGTGAGTGATGGTTTTTTTTATTTGATCATTTTTCATGATGATTCCTTATTAATATTAATATTTAAATCAGGTTTGCAGGATCGACCAGGACATGACAGGACAAGGTCATTGCCGGGCAGGCAAAATAATTCAGCTGGAACCATGGCGTCTGTGCGTTAAGCAACATACGGATCAGTGATTCCTTAACAGTTTGTTGAAAAACGCCAAAAAATAAATATAAAGATTTGACGCAAAGGCGCGAATGTCGCAAGCGCTGCAACCGCCATGGATGGCGGAAGGTACGCCTCCATGGATGGTGGTGGTAGTGCAATGCAGGAGCCGTTGCCGAGATGCTCATGAGCGGCCTTCGCGTCTTTGCGTCAAGTATTTTGTTTTGCGTTTTCCAGCAAGCTGTTAAGGAGGTTTACGGGTTAAAACCTGTAATCGAGGCCTGCTGTGAAGGTTTTGATGTGTGTGTTCATGACATCATAACGCTCGGCTTCAAGCCGAAATGCGAGAGCGTCATTAAAGCCCAGCTTTAAGCCGGCACCCCAAAACAGATCATTGCCATGACTGGACTGTGACACATTGTTTATGGCTGCGTCAGAATCCCACCAGAACTGCCCGGCTTTTGCAAAAATGGCTGACGCTGTTCCCATCGGGAAAGACAATACAGCAGCCAGGCCATTGCCATCGGCTTCGAAGCGGTCACCGTCGTTGTTGATGCGATTAAAATCGGTCCATGAACCTTCGATGCCAAACATGTTGCTGAACTGCATGCCGACTAATGTTTTTATGACATCGTCATTTTTGTCAAGATTGTTTTCATCAATGCTGTAGGAACCCCAGCCAGCGCCAATATATAGGCCTGATTCCTGCGCCTGTGCCGCTGTTACGGAGCCGAGCAGTAACGCTGCGGTTATAACAGGAAGTGATTTTAATGTGTTGATGTTCATATGGTATTTATCCTGGTCTATTGGATTGATTAGTGAGTTTCAACCTTATCATTCATCCAGTAGCAGTTCTGTTTGTTATCATACATAGAAATAAAATGAAGTTGGCACTGGCCGCGTTTTGCAATGCAGAATTATTTTCTGTATAAAGTTCGCTTGTTAATATTGTTTCTGTATTTCCAGCCTTCAATACAAAGTGGAACTGGCCATCCCTGCAGTCGTGCGCGTCGAGCGCTCGCGGCATTCGAACTTCATCGCTGCACATTCCATGCTTCGCTGATGAAGGCCCGCCATGCACATCCGTGCGCATGGCGTTCGCAGCAGTGCTGCTCACCCCTGTGCATCACGCAAAGAAGAGCGCAAATATCTGGATTTATCCTGATGAGAATGGCTGACGCTTTTAATCCAAATGTTTGATGAAATATTCAGGTTAAGGTGCTCACAAGATTGTATAAATTACCCGCATTTCATTTAATTTCAGTATGTGCTGCAGCAATTCCGATTTTAAGATCATCCCATATTTTATCGGCTGTGGCTTTGGCTTCCCCCCAGGCTTCACTGGTAGCATTTTTCATCTCTTTTAATATATCTGCTGCTGCGCGCTGCTGTGCCCTTAATTCATTAAGCTCTCTGGCGCGCAGGAGTTTCAGGTTGGTACTCGTGCTCGCTATTCTGGCCTCCAGTAATTTAATTTGCGCGTTCCATACATTCAGTTGTGTCTCCATTTTTTGTATGTTTGCAGTATAAATACTCATGGTTAATCCTTCAGTGGTTAATATTAATAAAATTTAATTGTTTTATTTGATCGCGAGTTTATTATCAACCTGGTGGACACCCTCTACTTCCTGTGCGAGTGATGCAGCCATGTCGTGATCGGCTTGTGAATCAACTAATCCACTTAAGGTCACCACGCCTTTTACGGTATCAACGCTGATTTGCAGTGTGTCGAGACCGGGCATGGCAAACACGGCGGCCTTAACTCTGGTTGTGATCTCGGCATCGTCTATTGCCACGCCAACCTTATCGCCTTGTGCGCTCATTTTGTCACCGATCTTATCGGCGGTTTCGCCAATTTTATCGCCTGCTGCTTCCATTGTTTCATCGATATTTTTACCGGCTGTTTCTGCGGGGCCGGGCTTGTCACAGGCGGAAATTCCGAGAATAAATAACATCGAAACACTGATTAATTTAACGTTATTTAAAATTTTCATTTTGTTTCCTTATGGCAGAGATTCTTTGTGCTGTTATCGAATTTAAACCGATAACGGCGTAACGGGAAAGAAGGCCTGATCATCAGTGATCAGGCCGGCTCCTGCCGTTATTTTGCGTAGTTCAGGATGATGTTAACCCTGCGGTTTTCCTGTTGCTCATCCAGTGTGGTGCCGTAGGTAACACGTTCGGTCTGGCCGTATGCGGCAATGAAAAGTCGTGAGCGAGAAATGCCTTCCTTCTCTGCCAGATAATCCACTACATTTTTAGCGCGTTGCTGAGAGACGTTCATGGCTATCTCTGGATTGATCTTTATTTTATCGGAGCCGGTGCCGAGATATTTGTCAGCATGTCCTTCTACTGTAGCGGTGACGGCGGGATTGGCTTTCATAAACTTCGCCACATGTGCGAGTTCGCCATAATACTTTGGCTCAATGTTGGACTTGTAAGGATCGAACTCCATTTCCAGTGCCATGGTGATACGTGCGGGTTTCACCTTGAGGCCTTCTATATCCGATACGCATGCGATCACGGTATTGATACGGCGGTTTGCCTGCTGGCCTTCCGTCGTGGAGTTGTCAGCAATGGGGCGGGTTTCGCCATAGCCCACCGCTTTCAGACGGGAAGAGTCGATTTTGTGTGCACCCTTCAGGTATTCCACAACGCTGTCGGCACGATCCTGGGAAAGTTGCTGGTTGTAGTCACTCTTGCCTACATTGTCGGTATGGCCTTCTACCACGGCTGTGGAATCGGGATACTTGTTCATGAAGGTTGCCACAACGGCGAGTTTTTCCTTGTCTTCAGGCTGTATGTCGCTGCCTTTAATATCGAACTCGATGTCGAGAACAGTGCAGTATTCCTGCATTTTCTTTACCGGTACGATGACACGTGCTGCCTTGGGTGGCGGGGCTTTTTCTTGTTTGGCGGCCGCTGGCTTTTCATCGCCGAAGCGATAGACCAGGCCGAGCGAGAGCAGATCAATATCACCCTTGTTGCCCACGGCATCGTCGATACGATAGCGCTCCACTTCGGCGCGTGCACCGAGAGTTTCACTAAAGTCGTACTGTAGTCCCGCGCCATACTTGTAGCTCAAGTCGTTTTTGTTCGGACCGGCATTGGCGGGAACGGGAACGGTGCCGGTGTTGGTAAAATTGTCCTCGGTTTGGGCATAGTTCAAGCCGATTCGGCCAAACACAGAAAACTTTTCAGAGAGCGGGCGCATGCCAACCAGATCGAGGCTCACGCCATTAATTTTGGCCTGGCCGGTTAATGTGCCTGCCGGTACAGTGGTGGCGGTATAGGCAAACTCTCCCAGATCGAAATAGCCTGCTTCAATGGCCAGACGCTTGCTGTACTGGTAGCCGCCAAATAACTTAAAGGCAGTGTCGCGGTCGTCTTCGCTGATTGAAACCGAGGTGGCGCCTGTTGATTGCAACTGGGTGGTGATGGCGTCGTCGTCGATGTTTGCCTCGGCCTTGCCCAGGTTAGCGCCGATGTACCAGCCGGTGTCGTCGGCCGCGGCCAGGGGGAGGTTGAATACCGCACTGCCCACTAGCCCCAGTGAGAGGATGGTCTTGGTTATTTTCTTCATGTCGTACTCCAAAATTTTTTAAATCGATAACAAAAGTAATCTGTGTTCGGGTCTGGTTAGAAGGGTTGGCGGAATCACTCCGCCGCCCCTTTTATTTCAGATATAGAGCCTATGGGAGCGGCACATTAACGGTGCTGCCCTGTAAGGCAATGGTGCCGGCTGTAATCGCACCGGCCAGAATTCTGCCGTTGATGATGGCGCCGGTGACGGCCGTGACATCTCTGCCAGACACAATGGTTCCAGAGAAGGTGGTGCCCACGCCTATGGTTGCGTCCTGCGTCGGAACCCAAAATACGTTCTTGGCCTGGGCGCCGTTAAGCAGCGTGACATCGGCTGATGTCGTCAGTGATGAACCAATCTGGAATACCCAGACGGCATTGGCGTTACCACCTGCATTGAGTACCAGCGGTGTTGACACCAGCATGGTGCTACCCGAGGTATAAGTGCCTGGCGGAATGCCACCAGTGCCGGATGGATACAGGAAGCCCAGATCGGCGCCAGCTGATACGGTGGTGCCAGGTGGCAGGGCCTTGGCATCGTTATAAGCCTGCAACAGATCGATTCTGGCCTGTGCCGACACGGTGTCGTTTATGTGGATCGAGCCGTTAACAATGGCGGGCGGAAAGCCGGTCATGGACGTGCCCGGATCCAGCGATACATCGCCATTGATAATGGAGTTGCCGGTGCTGGTAATGGCAGACGTTGCCATGAGGCCGAAAGTGCTGGCAGAACCCAGTGCGATGGCACCCGGTGCGATATTGCTACCGGTGGTAAAGATCCAGGGATTGGGTACTATGCCGGCGGCTAAAGCGGTACCTGCCAGATCCGTGACAG
>JACPVK010000157.1 GCA_016191795.1 Gammaproteobacteria bacterium | reverse complement strand
TGTCAGTGTATCGCGGGCCATGACGCAAAAAATGACGTATCTGGCGCAGCACGATTTTTTAACAGGTCTGCCGAATCGGGTGTTGTTCACTGAAAGGTTTGCCCAGGCGATTGGGTTGGCTCATCGCCATCGCAAGATGGTGGCATTGCTGTATCTGGATCTGGATCATTTTAAAAACGTTAACGATTCACTGGGGCATGCGATAGGCGATAAGTTGTTGCAATCGGTCGCGAGTATTCTGGTGTCGTGCGTACGCGCCAGTGATACGGTATGTCGACAGGGTGGTGATGAGTTTGTGATACTGCTGGTTGAAATGGAACGCTCACAGGATGCGGCTCATATTGCCGAAAAAATACTGACAGTGTTTGCCACGCCACAGCTGATTGGCGGGCACGAACTACATGTTACATTGAGTATTGGCATTAGTATTTACCCGGATGACAACATTGACGCGGATAAGCTGATGCAAAATGCTGACGCTGCGATGTTTCACGCGAAAGCTTCCGGACGCAACAATTACCAGTTTTTCAGGATGCATATGAATACGCTGGCAGTGCGCCGACTCGCTGTAGAAAACAGTTTGCGCCGCGCTTTGAGGGATAGTGAGTTTCGATTGTACTATCAGCCGCAAATTAATCTGGCATCTGGCGAAATGATTGGCGCCGAGGCCTTGATTCGCTGGCAGGATCCACATCATGGTCTGGTGCAGCCGGTGCAATTTATTGGTATTGCAGAAGAATGTGGTCTTATTGTGCCGATCGGTGTCTGGGTGCTGCGTGAAGCCTGCCGGCAAGTTCAGATCTGGCTGGATGCAGGACTGGATGCTGTACCGGTGTCAGTTAATATTTCAGCCGTGGAATTCAAACAAAAAAACTTTCTTGATGGCGTGGCACTGATTTTGAAGGAAACCGGTTTGGCGCCACGCTATCTCGAGCTGGAGTTGACTGAAAGCATTCTCATGCACGATGCGGCAGCTTCGGTGCTGGTGCTGGAAGCGCTCAAGGATATGGGTATAAAGCTGGCGATTGATGACTTTGGTACGGGTTATTCTAGCCTGAGTTATCTGAAGCGATTCCCGATTGATACGCTCAAAATTGATCAGTCATTTGTCAGCGACATTGATACTAACAGTGATGACAGAACCATCGTCAGCGCGGTGATTGGCATGGGGAAAAATCTTGGACAGCGGGTGATTGCGGAGGGTGTTGAAACAGTGGAACAATTTGACTTTCTGTGTACCCATAAATGCGAAGAGGGGCAAGGCTTTCACTTCAGCCCGCCGCTATGTGCTGAGGATTTTCAACGCCTGCTCGTTAATGGTGATGGCGTGTTGCCAGCGCAAAGAGCTTGCCAAATTCAAGAACGCCGATGACTGCATGAATCAGCACGCGTTGCGCGCACAACGGCTGTGTTGGTTCAGGCAATCAGGTGATATTCCATTCCCTGTGTATCACGCCAGTAAATACAAAATATTCTTCTTTTATTTGCGTGATGCACAAGGATGTGCGAATGCCGCAAGCGCAGCGACCGCCATGGATGGAGGTGGTAGAGCAATGCAGGAGCAATTGCCGAGAGCAACGCAGGAGCAGTTGCCGAGATGCGCAAGAGCGGCGCATTTGCGTTTTCTTGTTATTTCGTTCCAGATCGCGGGCATGTTCCCGCCAGAATCCCCGACACAAGCATTCGGGGATGACGTATGCGGGAATGACGCCTCCTGCAGTTTTGAGTAAGTGCCATTCAGATCAGTGTCTTTTTTCGGATCAATGCCATTAAGTTAAGGAAATTTGTGCTGTCGTAGGGTGCGCCTTGCGCACCAAAGCGGCGCCACCGCAGCATGACAGATGGTGCGCATGGCGCACCCTGCGCCTTAACTTAATGACATTGCCCTCCGGGTTGAAGTTTGCTGACAGTCAGCACGGTAGCCTACGCAAGTTAGCACTCGTTATGCCGGTATGGAAAAGAACGGCTTGTTCACGTAGTTAATCATTTTTATTTTTGATCCCTGTCGATGCGTGCGCTACCGAACAGACATCTGAGGCGTTGCACGGAACAATCATCGCCGTATTGTGGAGACAGAAAATGAATATTTTTAACAAAAATTCGAATAAGGTTTTATGGCTTACGGCCATTTTGATTGTCACATTATTTACGGGGTGTTCTGATGATAATGGCACCGTTAACCCTCCCGCTGTAGGTACAACACCTACGGTGATTTCTGTCATCCCTGAGGATGCAGCTACTGCTGTGCCAATCAATAACAATATCAGCGTCACTTTTAGTGAAGCGATGGATGCTGCAACGATTAATACCTTGAGTTTTACTGTAATGGGTGCGGGCGAACCAGCGTTAACCGGTACGGTTAGTTTTAATGATGCAAACAATACAGCGGTTTTTATGCCAGGCAGAGACTTCACGGCAAACACTGCGTATACGATCACGATTACCACGGCTGCAAAAAGTGTATCGGGCAAGGCATTGGCAACTAACTATGTCTGGATCTTTACAACCGCTGCAACGGCTGACACCGCAGCGCCCACCGTAATGTCTACCTATCCTGCTGACACGGTTACCGGTCTGGCACTAAACAGAAACATTACTGCAAACTTTAGTGAAGCATTAAATCCTGCAACCGTTAATGCAGCCAGTTTTACCTTGAGTGATGGTATAACGCCTGTTTCCGGTGTAGTGAGTTACGTTGGCGCGATCGCGACATTCAACCCGACAGTTAATCTGGCAGCCAGCACGCTTTATACCGCCACGCTTACAACGGCGATTACGGATTTTGCGAATCCAGCCAATGCACTGGAAGCTAATATTGTGTGGAGCTTTACAACCGGCACAACCGTAGCGAGTGGACCGCATGCGGTGAATCTCGGAACGGCAGGTGACTTTGTTATTTTGTCAAAAACAGGTATCACCAATATTCCAACTTCTGATATCACGGGCAACATCGGCACCAGCCCAATCACAGCTGCTGCGCTGGATAATGTTAGCTGTGCAGAAATAACGGGAACGATTTATGGCGCTGATGCAGCATACACAGGCAGTGGCAATGTTTCATGTTTTGCGGGCGAAGCAGCTGATATTACGTTGGTAGCTAACGCCGTGCTTGATATGGAAGCTGCCTATACCGATGCGGCAGGCAGAACATTACCGGATTTTACTGAGCTCTACGCCGGCGACATTAGCGGCAGAACATTGGCTCCTGGTCTTTATAAGTGGAGCACAGGTGTTTTACTTGATGGTGTCGTCACCCTTTCGGGCGGACCAGATGATGTATGGATTTTTCAGGTGTCGGGAAATGTCACGCTGGCTAATGACGCTAGTGTGAATTTAACAGGCGGAGCAAAATCCGAGAATATTTTTTGGCAGGTGGGTGGTGGTACAGGTGTGATACTGGGTACCAATGCTCATATTCATGGTTCGATACTCGCTGAAAAGGCTGTTACAGTGAATACTGGCACATCGGTCAGCGGCAGGATATTTGCGAAAACGGCGGTAACATTGGATAAGAATGTGATTTCAGCAACCGCACCATGATCCAGATAAACAATATATGTTTTTATAAACCAGCAAATGAAGCGCTCATTCGATCTCTTCATTTGGTTGTAATATGGTTGTAAAAAAATGGATAAGATTAAACTGCGCGTCCATTTTAATGGACACAGGTTAATTCTTGCCAAAACACAACACGTTTCATTCATGGATAATTCTGTTGTTTTTTTTGGGACTAAATTTCAGTTCGTTGTAAATCAGTGTCGATGCCATTAGACGTATTGTCACCTTTAAATCTGTTAAACAGTATTGAATTGTCATCAACAGCTCGAGGGTAAATTTATGAATATTGATACTGCAAATATACAAAATATGGAAACGCAGCTGAAAGAGTGGAGTGTACGGGTTAAATTGCTGGAGGCCAGACTGGAAAGTGCTGGAACGGACATGAAGCTTATACGCGCCAGGGAGATTAATGAATTACGCATGCAGCAGTGTGCGGCGGCTGAAAAATTAAAGCAGATGAAAAATACAACTAGCGAATCCTGGAGTCAGATCAAGGTAGAGGCCGATAAAATATGGGATGATCTTAAAGTCGGCATAGATACCGCGTATGCGCAATCAAGTGAAAAAAAGTCAATCTTTTCGGGCCCGGTATCTGCTGCAAGTGCTAGTAATTAATTGTTAAAAAAGCAGTTATTACCGAAACCCTTGAAAGGGATATACACCAATACAGGTAGTTACTACCGGGACGCTTGAAAACAATACCCCCCATGTATGAGGCAAAAAAAGAATTCACCACAGAGCACACGGAGGTCACAGAGAAATCAACACAAAATCCTCTGTTCTCTCTGTGTCCTCGGCAACTGCTCCTGCGTTGCTCTACCTCCTGCATCCGTGCAGTCGTCTGTGGTGAAAAAAATTAGAATGGTATTCTTTTCATCCAGCTCACCAGTAATAAACCCCAGAAAAAAACCAGATGTTTAGTCTTGCGCGCTGATAATTCATCATTTTCAATTGCGTGTGCAAAGGAATAGTCATTCCAGGTTGCTATGTTCGGAACCGAACTGACATGTTTGCGGTTGCACCGAATAATGTTCACTCGGTCGGCCTTGCCGGATGGTTGTTTCATGGAATGGAACCGGATGGAAAATGACCGAACTAATGCAAATTTCAAAGTCAATTGCAGGAGATTAATCATGAAATCAGTTACAACCGTTTCAAGCGTTGGTACAGCATTGGTCATGGGCCTGTTGCTCGTGACATTGTTTGGTTGTGAGAAAGGTCCGGCAGAACGTGCCGGGGAAAATGTTGATGAAGCCATCGATAAAGCGGGTGACCAGATCGAAAAAAGCGGTGACGATATTCAGGATGCAGTAAGCGACGACAAAAGATAACCATTACAACTGAGTCTCATTATGGTGGCCAGTGAATATGATATTTCTGCAAAGGTTGTTGTTACTATGGATTGCTTGGCCGGTAAATAATATCCATATATTTCACTTCCGGAGTAGTGCAGATGTTAAAAGAAATTGCGATTATCCTGATTATGATCTGGTTGCTCGGATTGGTTACTGCCAACAGCATGGTCGGGTCCATTCATGTTCTTCTGGTTATCGCAGTCGTGATGATTTTGCTGCGTATTGTACAAGGTCGGCGGGTATTGTAACGCTTGCACGACTAGTTCTGTGCTGTAAATGTGCCGGTAAAATTCGCCGGTTATTTGCGGTATCTTTTGTCGTATTTTTCTGCCTGCTAATGGTATGAATCAAGCCGTCCCAACTGTTCACTCTCAAATTCCGGCAATCGCGGGTGCGTCGTAACTTCAGCCTGATGGTGGTGATAAGCAGCGGCTTTCACTAAAAATCCTGGCGCCAGTTACATCTATTTTCGTCAGGCACCACATATCGTTTTTATGTTAACTGCCTGATTGCAGCGAGGAGAACGTCATCGTCATCAAAGAGCCTGGGCTGTCGAGGTGTGCAAGGCATGTGCTAGCTAACGACCATAATACCGGGTTGCTGCGCGCCGAGCTGTTTAGTATTGAACAACTCAGACGTCACGCCGTCATGCTGGCTGGGCAGTATTCGGTGAATTCGCGTCAGGGCCCGGACAGGTTGCTGGGCCGGCTGGCAGAGAATGAGTGCGTGTTACAGGCCGCGTATGACGTAGTAACAGCAGCCGTCACGCCAGGGCAGCAGATGATTCCGGCCGAGGCCTGGTTACTCGATAATTTCTATTTGATTGAACAGCAGATCACGCTGGCGCGTCGGCACCTGCCACGTGGTTACAGCCGACAGTTACCACAACTGGCTGAGGGTCCTTCAGCGGGTTTTCCCCGTATCTATGATCTGGCATTAGAGCTGATCGCTCACATGGATGGTCGCGTCGACAGTGACAACACGACCCAATTCATTGCCGCCTACCAGACTGTGGAGCCACTGCGGCTGGGTGAATTATGGGCGTTTCCGATCATGTTGCAGTTGGCGTTGCTGGAAAATCTGCGCCGGGTTGGCCTGCGTATTGCCAACCGGCGCGAGGAGCGGGACGCCGCCATCAGGTGGGCAGACCGCATGCTGGCAACGGCCGAGCAGGAACCGAAACGGCTGATTCAGTTACTGGCCCAGTTTGCCAAAGCGGATGTGCCACTGACGGCACCGTTTGTGGAAGAGTTTTATGCGCGACTTCAAACACAGGGGCCTGCCATGGCGTTCGTTCAGACCTGGGTCGAGCATAAACTGTTCGAGCAGGGGGTGACCGCCACGCAATTGTCCGAGACAGCGGGCCGAACCGCCGCCGCCAATCAGATTTCCATTGCAAACAGTATCGGCAGTCTGCGTTTCATTGGCAGTACGGACTGGCGCCATTTCGTGGAGGCCTTAAGCGTTGTCGAACAGGTATTGGGTGAAGATCCGGCAGGCATGCACGCCAGCCAGGATTTTGCTACGCGTGACCGTTACCGGCATGTCATAGAAGACGTGGCGCGAGCCAGTGCATTGAGTGAGCTACGGGTGGCGCGTCAGGCTATAGCTCTGGCGCAATCGGCTGCCGAACATCTGGGTAGCAGTGACCGCAACGCCCATGTCGGTTATTACCTGATTGATCAGGGACGGCAACAGCTGGAGCTTGCGGTGGGTAGTCGCCTGTCATGGAAACTGTGGCTGCGTCGGGCGAGCAGTCAATTGTGTCTGTCGCTTTATCTCGTGCCTATCCTGATGCTCACCTTGATGGTCACATCGTTTGTGCTTTTTTCTCGCGACGGGTTTTCAACGGGTGACTGGCGGGTCTGGTTTTTTGCAAT
>JACPVK010000156.1 GCA_016191795.1 Gammaproteobacteria bacterium | reverse complement strand
GGTGGCCGGACCGGTGCCGCCGCCAATCATGGTGGTGACACCGGACATCAGTGCTTCTTCAACCTGTTGCGGACAAATAAAATGAATATGCGCATCAATACCGCCGGCGGTAATAATTTGTCCTTCACCGGCAATGGCTTCAGTGCCGGGGCCAATGACAATATTCACGCCGGGTTGTACATCCGGATTACCGGCTTTGCCAATACCGGCAATGCGTCCGTTTTTAATACCAATATCCGCCTTGATAATGCCGGTGTAATCGATAATCAGTGCATTGGTTATTACTGTATCAACAACATCCTTTGCTGTTTTCTGCCCCTGTCCCATGCCATCACGAATGACCTTGCCACCGCCGAATTTAACTTCGTCGCCGTAAATGGTTTTGTCAGACTCCACTTCTATAAAAAGATCCGTGTCGCCAAGCCTTACGCGATCACCCGCTGTCGGGCCGTACATTTCTGCATACGCATGCCTGCTGATTTTTGTCATGGCGTTATCTCAGATTGATCCCATTACCTTGCCCTGAAAACCGAATATTTTTTTATCGCCGGCAAATTCAACCAGCTCCACTTCACGCTGCTGGCCGGGTTCGAAACGCACGGCTGTACCGGCTGGAATATTCAGCCGATAACCTCTGGATAAATTACGCTGAAATTTCAGTGCCGAATTGGTTTCATAAAAATGATAATGCGAGCCAACCTGTATCGGACGATCGCCCGTGTTCGATACAATCATTTTCACGGTTTTGCGGCCCACGTTGAGTTCAATCTCGCCGTCTGCAACCAGGTATTCTCCGGGTATCATTTTTCTCTCCTGTTGTTCACAGCATTCATTCACACAATCGGATGATGCACCGTGACCAGTTTGGTGCCATCGGGAAATGTGGCTTCCACCTGCACTTCCGGAATCAGCTCGGCTATGCCGTCCATCACATCATCGCGCGTTAATATCGTGGCGCCATAACTCATTAATTCGGCCACGGTTCTGCCGTCACGCGCACCTTCCATAATCGCCGCCGAAATCAATGCAATGGCTTCCGGATAATTCAGCTTCAGGCCACGTGCTTTTCTGCGCTCGGCCAGCAAGGCCGCCGTAAAGATGAGCAGCTTGTCTTTTTCGCGTGGTGTCAGTTCCATAATTACCTCATATCAATTTCAATTCAGTTGCGTAGAGTGAGCACCGCCCACACTACAATAATCTGGCCAGTGCCTGTCACGGCTTCACCAGCCTCTATTTCTGGTTTGATATTTTGTAGGAGCGGGCCATGCCCGCGACTATCACAGGCTGGTACCCAGCTGTCGCGGGCATGGCCCGCTCCTACATTCAAAACACCTGCGCAGTAAAATAAAAACCTTGCCCGCCCTACGAAACTGATGTCATGTCTCAGGTAGCCCAGATGCGCGGCGCGCAGGCTTCGCGTTGCAGCAACATCGGCCGCAGTGTTTGCCACACACGTATAAATACATTTCGCGCGTGTTCGGCCTGATGCGCCAGCGCACGCACAATCAATACCTCATCAATCAGCGTCGCGCTGAACAAACCTTCTGTGTGTGTTTGCGCCAGTGTTTCGCGCACAGCATCCAGCATGTCCTGTGTTACCGGTGTTGCCATCAGGCTGGCGCTGGTGGTGTAACCCTGCATACCAAAGCGTGCATTCAATAATTCACTGCCGCCATTGAGTTGTGCGCGGTCAATCACCAGCGGCGCGCCATCGCGCCAGATTTCAAAACGCTGGCGTGCAAAACCGCTGTTAAATACTTCGCCACTGGCCGGCCGCCCCAGGCACAACAATTCCCAGCCGATGAATCGCGCATCGCCGGCAAGCTCCACGCGTGTCGTCATGTGCGCGTTGCAGCCGGCAAACAGAATCGTTTCCTGCGGCAGCCATTCCAGTGCGCAGCCCGCATCAATTTTCAAAACCTGTTGCAACTGCGCCACGCGACCATCGCTGCGATAAAACTTGCCGGCCGCCGGCGTGGTGATCAGTGTTTGCGCATGGGCGCTTAACTGCGCCTGCACATGCAATTCATCGCCACCGGCCACACCACCCGGCGGATGCAGCAGATACACATGGCACACCCCGCCTTCAGGATAAAACGGTTTCTGTACCACCAACGGCCCGACATGCGACCGCTGCGCGATCACGGTTTTACCCGCGCGGCCGGCAAAGTGCAGTTGCAAATGCGCCAGCCAGTTTTTCTCGCTGGCCGGTTTTAGTTCGGCATGCATGATGAGAGCGAACCCTTAAACCGGTTACTGGCCGCGCTGCGTAGAATTTTTTGTCGCGGTATCGGGTTTGGCGGCACGACGGCTCAACACGCCAATCACCCCAGCCACCAGCAACACCACACCAGCCACCATCAACACCTCGGCCGAGCTGTGCTGATGCGCCGCACCGGGATGGGCGAAGGCCGACAGCGGCAGGGCAAGGAGAGCGGCAAAGGCCAGCAGAAGATTGCGAAGGTTATTCATAACTATGCTCCGGGTTGGTGAGTGACTCACGGGCCTGATCCCTGATCGGGCCGGATGCCCCATCTGTATGCACGAAGAAGGCCAAGTGATTTGGCACCGGACCAGTCCTTAATGGGGATGTGAAGTACGCAAAATCAACGGCATAGAAAATCTGAGGGGAACAGGAATCGACGGCGGACTCGCACCTGAATGGTGCAAGAGTATGAAAAGCCTTGGGAAGGAAGATGG
>JACPVK010000052.1 GCA_016191795.1 Gammaproteobacteria bacterium | reverse complement strand
CTTCCAGTCATTACCAATGGCTTTCTTCACAATCGAGTCTTTACCTTGCGAGACTATAATTCTAAATTGCAAAATCCAGTAGGCAATAGCCGCCATGAGTAACACAAAACCATAAAGCGCCGTTGGCATGGCTGCAAAATGGTTCTCGCCCATCCAGCCAGTGGTGAATGGAATCAGGGATAGCCAGAACAACAAATGGAGATTGGCCCATAACATCGAGCCGGTTACCGTTTTGCAGGCATGTAACATGTGATGGTGATTGTTCCAGTAAATGCCAAGATAAACAAAGCTGAGCACATAACTCAATAACACCGGCACAAGCGGGTAGAGCGTTTGTATGTCGACACCATGTGGCACTTTCATTTCCAGAACCATGATGGTAATAATAATGGCAACCACGCCATCAAAAAAAGCTTCGAGTCTGTTTTTACTCATGCCACTTTTGCCTCATACGGTAATTAAATAGTGTCTGCCATGCAAATGGCTAAGGTTAATAACCAGCCGTTTGCAGAAAGGTAACATGCTTCAGCTGAAATAATCTACTGAATGCCATCCTGCTCAACACTCAGTTCGCTTCCGCAGATACCAGGAAATCTCTGATTAAGTCAAAAAATTATGAATGTAGGGCGGATAAGCGCAGCGCATACGCCGATTACTCTGGTGGATGCGCTACGCTAATCCACCCTACCAGACTTAATCAGAGCTTCCCTGGCTTCATGGTGATGATTGTCAGCATTTCGCCGTGCTGGATCGGGTCTTCGAATTTGTTTGTGTAACGTATACGTTTATTAAGTACCAGCTCATTATGTTTTTCACACCACCGGTTATACTAAGAATGCAGGGCAGTTATAGAGATGACCTGGTTAGTTATGTAAGGGATCTGATATCGATTGATTAATGTGTATTCGATCCCGGAAAATAAAATCGACAATATATTTCAGTTGTAAAAAACGAAAGCGGAAACATGTTATACATGTTCCCGCCTGCCATTTCATAAAGCTAAGGTTCAATGCCTTTATGGCACAATACACAGCGCTTTATAATCTGCAGTCCATTTACTCAGCACCGAGTTAATGCTTGTCCAGGGGCCATATTTATGCAGTGTCTTTGCGAACAGGGGTGGTGAACTCAGGTCTGGCGGAGCACAGATGTTATCAGCGTAATTGGCGCGTGGATAAAGATGCGGATAATCTGCATCCGCTACTTTTTTGAGATAATTGGGAAGGCCGTCAGGACCATACAGGAGTCCCCAGTCATTTAACTGATTATAAAAAACGGGACGTGGCTGTGACATGACGTACGCCGTTACATCCCATGCATCGGCCTGACTCAGTAGAGATGAGGTATCTTTCAGTACACCAGCGGTAGAAGCATCGGCACGACCATAGGGCATGTTACTGTATACAAACGTGACGCCTGTTCTTAACCGATACATACCGGCACCATCGTTAAAGCTGTCCGGCCCAAAAACAGCCGGGTAAATAAATTTTCCTTTGCCATTTTTTCCACCATCCGGATCCCATACGCCGCCGCCATCGGCCTGGTGGCAGGCTTCGCATTTTTCCTTGTAAATGACAGCGCCTCGCACTGGATCTGCGGCACGTGTCATATCCGGTAAATTCAGGAAGCCTGTGCCCTTAACCAGTGTATGACTTGTAACTTTCATACCTGTAGCCAGCCAGTCGAAATAAGCGAGAATGGCCGTCATTTCAGGGCCGTCATACGGCAAGGCAACGCCGTCCATGGAGCGTTCCATACAACCGTTAATGCGCCACTGGCGGTTGCGGTATAACTGTTCGCGTGCTGAATAAATGCCCGGGTCCGCATATTTCAGTGCCACGATAGACCAGGGTCCTGCATACGCGGCCGTACCATCATCCATATGACAGTTGCTGCATGACAGTTTATTGCCTGAGTAAGGTGGCATGAAATCACTGCCGCCACCCAGGGTATTGTAGGTGTCGGTTACCAGCTCTCTGCCGTAACGGATCTGATCTCCCAGCGCATTAGCGGGAATGGTTGATTCGTCAGGCTTGACCCAGGTGCCTTCAAATCCATCAACGCCGGCAGCATAAGTGGATGCTGTCGATATTAAAAGCAGCGCTACTGCAATTAATTTTAGAAATTTGTTCATAACTATAATCCTCATCTTGCTCGGTAAACGCAGTTCAGTTTTAAGTCACTTAAGTCAGTCGCATCGTTTTTACGACATCGACTGTGTTACCGCTATTTTCTCCAGCTTGCTGTCGCCATGGCATAAGGTTCAGCCATGCCTGTATTCAACCAGGCATCCAGCATGTTTTTGCCTTCATCCTGCAGTGAGGGATTACTTCTGTTGTTTGCAAGATACAGGAACTGAATATATTCCCAGCTGGTTGGTTGATACATCAGACTGATTTGCGCCGTCACAGCACCCGTGGGCGGAGTAAGTGTAAACCGGTCAATGTAGTTGTATTTTCCACCGGCTCGCGGGCTGTCGTACTGTGCTTCCGGTACTGGCAGTGCGTTACGTTTTTTGGCTTCGTTATAGTCAAAGCCATAAGGTGGAATGCGATTGTCACTCACCACTTTGTTATTGAGGATGAAGTGGAAAGTTTTCTGATAGGTACCGGTTTTACCATCAGCCAGTTTACCCAGGGTATATTTCACCGCACCGGTTACCGGATCAAAACTCAGCGGCAAATTTCTGGATGAACCCAGTTTTAATAACTGGTTGGCCCATTCCTGTGTCATCGCACCGTGCACTTCATAAATGCGCGTGTTCTTGCCGGTAAGATCCAGAAGAGTGCGGATGGTTGTGCTGGTGCCATCAATGGTGACCGTTTTATTACCGTAGGCACCGTCTTCACGCAGCAGCGTGCCTGCCGAGTTATACCATCTGGTGTTCAGCCACATGCGTCGGCCTTCCGGGTAACCAGAAATCAACTTGTGACCTGTCAGGTTAACAACATTCAACTGATTTTTTATAACCGTTAATGTGGCCGCAGAACTCAGCGTATCTTTGGCGCGCTGTATGCCATCATTCATGGCGCTAATTTGCCAGGGCTTCAGGCCGCCTCCCAGACGTAATTTGTTTTGTGAATCCAGCCATTGAATGGCCTGCGGCATCCAGTAATTACCACCGGTTAAATCATGCAACGGCAAGTCTTTACGGGTTTTTGGATCGTTATGAATAGTGCTGCTGGCCTGGCCAACAACAGGACGCATGTGGCAGGTCTGGCAAGTGAAAAAACGTGTTTCTCCATCTTCATAATTACCGCCAGTACCGGCAAGCATAGCGGCGTCATACGCTTTCTTGACAGTACCTGTTTTCAGTGCAGTGGGTAATTTTGCATAGTCAGAAACCCTGAATGTAGGCCACAGGCTCGCCTTGTATTCACTGTAGGTGCGTTCAACGACACCGTACTTGTAAGGTGGATTTTTAAACGCGGCTTTGGTTTCGACAGATGAACCATAAACTCCGCTAAAGCTGCCTGCCGGCAACGGTATTTGCGCGCCATTGTTATGAGCCAGGTCACCAGTAACGG
Source organism: Gammaproteobacteria bacterium (assembly GCA_016191795.1). Taxonomy (GTDB): domain Bacteria; phylum Pseudomonadota; class Gammaproteobacteria; order SZUA-229; family SZUA-229; genus JACPVK01. The sequence goes on along the minus strand of JACPVK010000052.1, from coordinate 394 downwards.
GATTGGATACATCATGACAGGTGCCACAGAAATCTGCGTTACGATGATAATTGGATTTCTGTGAAGGATGTTTGGTTACGGAATCAGTGTAGGGGCCGAGCTTGGAAACTTTAGGCCACATGGAATACTGCGCTGCACCGTAATGTCCTTCAGTGCCGGTTTTGGCAACGAAAGGTGGTTTCATGACACCCTGAAGTTCAGTTTGATTCGGGTTTGTCATGCGGTGACAGGTATCGCATTCAATACCATTTTTATCTCGATCCAGCATGGCTGTTCCATCGGTAGGGACAGATCGGCCGGAAGTCCATGCGCCGGATGTATGACAGCGTATACAAACATCACCCGAACCATCAAAATCCTGTTCCGCTATAGCCAGGGTGGCCCAAAAAACAGG
>JACPVK010000155.1 GCA_016191795.1 Gammaproteobacteria bacterium | reverse complement strand
GCTTAGCCTGTCACCGGCAACAGGTCGGAACATACCGTTGGCAAATGCCACGTGATCCGGATGCTCTCGGTAACTTTCAATTACTTTTTCGTGTACAAACTCTACAATCCAGCAGAAGCGAAACTTTTGATTTTCTAATGTTGGCCAGCCGGTTATGACGCGTCTTACACCGGGTATATTTCCCAGTACTTCCCGCCCCCGCGCCATCATAGTCTCAATGTCATCATCGGTCGCATCTTCCACGTTATAAAAAATCACGTGTTCTATCGGGTGCCAGACGCGACATTGCGCCATCACTTCGGCAGCACGACCCGCCGCACCGAACACGCGTTGGCAGCGCTCCACTTCTGTGGAGATGGCTTCACGTACATCTTTTAACAAGGCGGTATAACCGGCCGTGTTGTTGCTGCGCGAATTGGCACGAATAACATCAGCCGCAGCATCGGACAGGGCTGTGTAATAATTTATTTTAGCCACACCCAGTGAAATTAAACGTCGAAACTGATCATCAGATAAACCGGTACCACCGTGAATCACCAGTGGTAAATCAACTGCTTCATGAATACGTTTTAATCGTTCGCAGTCCAGTTTTGGTCGGCCACGTAAACGGCCATGTACAGTGCCAATCGACACCGCCAGACAATCCACTTTGGTACGTTCCACATAAACACGGGCTTCTTCAACAGACGTGTAAACCAGCTCACCGGGATGTTTTTCAGCGTCTTCACCTTCCACTCCAGCCACATAACCCAGCTCGCCTTCTACTGCCACACCACAGGAATGCGCCATCTCGACAACCTTGCGTGTCATCTCAACATTGGTAGGAAAATCGGTGTGCGATGCATCAACCATGACACCATTACAGCCAAGATTAATGGCCCGTACAGCCGATTCAAATGAAGCACCATGGTCAAGATGTATAGCTACAGGAATATTGGCGCGCCGCGCCGCCACTTCGCATGCGGCCATGGCCAGTTCAAAATCATAATATTCAAAATGCGATTCCGCCAGCGAGAGAATAACCGGTGCGCGGCAATGTTCGCTGGCGGCAATAATGGCATCAATAAAATCCAGGCTGACAACATCAAACCCGCCTACCGCATAACCATTACGGTGTGCATGTTGCAGCATATCGTGCATGTCTACCAATGGCATATATCTCTCCCGTCGCTGAAAATTCTTCGGCCCTGCCGGTCAATATTGCATTTTATTTTCGGATGACACCTGATGCCGGATCACCATCAAGCTTGCCGTCAACAAATACCCGGCTCGCCAGTATGTCTTCAGCTTCCAGTGTCATCAAATCCATTTTATTGAGTGTTTTGGTACGTGAATTAAACAGGCGATTAGCCTGACGCAAACGCGCACGATCCAGCGCATTGCGCACTGAACGCGCATTGGAAAAGTGCGACAAGCCCATACGTAATGGAATATATTCGGCAAAGGCTTTTTCACCTTCAGCACTGAATCGATAGTTTTGCGCTGCCAGCATCAGCTTGGCAATTACCATCAACTCATCAGGCGAGTAATCGGGAAAGTCCAGATGATGTGCAATACGCGAACGCATGCCGGCATTACTCTGAAAAAACCGGTCCATCTTGTCTTTGTAGCCGGCCAGTATCACCACCAGGTCATCACGATTGTTTTCCATCACCTGCAATAATATTTCAATCGATTCCTGACCGTAATCACGCTCATTTTCCGGTTTATATAAATAATACGCTTCATCAATAAACAGCACGCCACCCATGGCTTTTTTAATTACTTCCTTGGTTTTTGGCGCCGTGTGGCCAATATACTGGCCCACCAGATCATCACGTGTGACAGTAACCAGATGGCCTTCGCGTACATAACCTAAACGTTTAAGTATTTCGCCCATGCGCATCGCCACGGTGGTTTTACCGGTGCCGGGATTACCGGTAAAACACATATGCAGAGTCGGTGTTTCTGAAGTGAGTTCAAATTGTCGACGCACGCGATCAACCAGCAATAAAGCGGCCACTTCGCGAATACGGGTTTTAATGGGTTTTAAGCCGACCAGTTCACGATCGAGCTTGTCCAGCACTTCCTGAATATGTGACGATTGAAATTCAGCTTCTAGATCTATTTTATCTGGAACGGCGGAGCTATTGGTTTTTGCATCGTTCATACTTTACTTCCGTTGAGTTAGCAGATTCTTGAAAAACGTTGCGAATGCAGCGGCTTTCAACAAGCAGTTAAAAAATCGAACTGTGCATGCCAGTAACAGCAGGCACAGTTCGATGCACATCAAATCACACTATCAATAACGTTCCTGTTCCGCCTTGTCAGTGGCATAGGAATGCACGGTATAACGAATCATACGGCCTTCCGATTCCTGACGAACCAGGCCAAAGCCAGGTTCTTTCTTCGGACGATTGACAAGAAACGACATAGCTGGGCTTTCAGTACCGCGTGATGAATTAAATGCCATTACGCGTATGTAGTGACTGGAAAACGTTTTGCGGCAATTATTAATTTCCATCAAAATCCCGGCAGGATCTTTCAGGTCAAACATCGGATTGCCGAACATTTCCCAATACGTGTTGCGCGGATGCGGATCATCAGTATATTCAATACTCACAGCCCAGCCGTGCTTCAGGGCCCATTTAATTTGCGCGGTGATTTGCGCATCGGTTAAATCAGGCAAAAAGGAAAATTGACCCTGGGTCAGACGATTTCCTGGATTGGTCATCATAATTATTTCTCCTCGTATCTGGTTTTAGTGACTGGGTGTTTCAAGAGGAACGAAGTCCGCCGTGTCGGTAGATTCGTAGTTAAAGCTGATGTCTTTCCACGTATCCAGTGCGGCTTTCAGCGGTGAACACCACTTGGCTGCGGCTTCGAGAATCTGCGGACCTTCTTTCAGATAATCGCGGCCTTCGTTGCGTGCCATGATCATCGCTTCGAGTGCCACACGGTTCGCTGTTGCGCCCGCCTGTATACCCATAGGATGACCAATAGTGCCGCCACCAAATTGCAGAACAACATCTTCACCCAGATAATGAATCAGCTGATGCATCTGACCGGCATGAATACCGCCAGAAGCGACCGGCATAACCTTGTTGAGCGATGCCCAGTCCTGATCAAAGAACAAACCGGTTTCCAGATTTTTTTCGTTGTGCGTTTCGCGCAGCACATCGTAAAAACCCTTGATCATCAATGGATCACCTTCGAGCTTGCCCACTACCGTACCGGCATGAATATGATCCACACCCGCCATACGCATCCACTTACAGATCACACGGAAATTCATACCGTGATTTTTCTGGCGTGAATAGGTTGAGTTACCGGCGCGATGCAAATGCAGAATCATGTCGTTTTTGCGTGCCCATTCAGCCATGGTTTGAATGGCGGTGTAACCAATCACCAGGTCGATCATGATGATGTTGGAGCCCAGACTCTTGGCGAATTCGGCGCGTTCAATCATGCGATCCATGGTGCCGGCGGTGACATTCATATAATGTCCCTTCACTTCACCGGTAGCAGCGGAGGCTTTATTCACCGCTTCCATGCAATACAAAAAGCGATCACGCCAGTGCATAAACGGTTGTGAGTTGATGTTTTCGTCGTCTTTAACGAAATCCAGTCCACCTTTCAATGCTTCATACACCACACGGCCATAGTTACGGCCAGACAAACCTAATTTAGGCTTGGTGGTGGCACCCAGTAACGGGCGACCAAATTTATCCAGGCGTTCGCGTTCAACCACGATACCGGTAGCAGGACCCTGGAAGGTTTTGAGATAAGCCACGGGAATACGCATGTCTTCCAGGCGCAATGCTTTAACCGCCTTGAAACCAAATACGTTACCAATGATGGATGCCGTTAAATTGGCTATCGAGCCTTCTTCGAATAAATCCAGGTCATAGGCGATATAGGCAAAATATTGCGCTTCGTTTTTAGTACCGGGGCCGGTGTTAGGCACCAGTTCAGAACGGAAGGCTTTGGCGCGATAGAGTTCGCAAGCCGTTAAACGGTCAGTCCAGACCACCGTCCAGGTAGCCGTGGAAGATTCACCGGCCACCGCAGCAGCGGCTTCTTCGTGATCCACACCCGGTTGCGGGGTAATGCGGAACAGAGCAATTACGTCGGTATCTTTAGGTTTGTAATCAGGCTCCCAGTAGCCCATTTTTTTGTATGGAAGTACACCCGCCTTATAGCGGTCTTTTCCTTCTTTCATCGTTTCAGTCTTACCCATAACAGTCTCCAGAGGTGATTAAAGAGTTGTTCCGCACTGCACCATAATGGCCGTCTACCGCCCTTCCCTGTATCAACCCGGGTCTAAATTGGGCTGTTCTAGTGCGTTGGGGTAATCCTGCCCAAGTAAAATCAACATTAACAGTCAATGTTTTCTATATTATTGATAGACTATGATCTATCGATCAAACCAACAACGAGACCCTGTTATGCGCCACAGCACCCTGCGTCAACTGGAAGTTTTTTCTACCATAGCCCGACTCGGCAGCTTCTCCCGCGCCGCCGATGAGTTGTTTTTGACCCAGCCGACGGTCTCGATGCAAATCAAAAAACTCACCGATGCCGTCGGCCTGCCGTTGTACGAGCAAGTCGGAAAAAAGATTTTTTTAACGGACGCCGGCCGTGAACTGGAAAAATTTGCCCATGAATTGTTTGAACATTTCGAACACTTTGAAATGAAGCTGGCTGACATGAAAGGCCTGAAACAGGGCAAACTGAGCCTGGTAGTGGTCACCACGGCAAAATATTTTGCACCGCGTTTGCTCGGCCCGTTTTGCCAGTTGTATCCGGGCATAGATGTAAAACTAAAAGTATCCAACCGCGAACGCGTACTGGAGCGTCTGGCGCGCAACGAAGACGATCTTTATATACTCGGCCAGCCACCCGAAGATCTTGACGTCATCGCCGAACCGTTTCTGGATAATCCACTGGTGGTGCTGGCACCGGCCAATCATCCCCTGACCAAACAAAAAAATATATCACTCGCACGGCTGGCAGAAGAACCATTTTTATTACGCGAAAGCGGCTCCGGCACACGCGCCGCCACCTTGCGTTTATTTGCCGAACAAAATTTGAAACTCAAGGTACGCATGGAGCTGGGCAGCAATGAAGCTATCAAGCAGGCGGTAGTCGGTGGACTCGGTGTGACAGTACTGTCGCGTCACACACTGGCACTGGATGCGCCGATGGGACAGTTTGCCATTCTGGATGTGGAAGGTTTTCCGATTCAACGCCAATGGTATGTGGTGCATGCACGCGGCAAACAACTCTCAATCGTTGCGCGTACATTTCACGATTTTCTCAAACAATCGTCTAAACACGCCATTGAATTACCTTGTTTGCATGCAGAACAGGGATCATGCCCGTTGCTGCCGGATAAGAAAAAATTAAAACGCGTTGATGTGTAAATTATTAACCCGGCAATCACAGCTAAATGATTGCCGGGTTAATAACAG